>NZ_JBSGXB010000027.1:0-42993 GCF_053609185.1 Streptomyces sp. NPDC054956
CGGGCGGCGCCGGCCCTGGACAACACCCCCCCCCCGACCCGACCGCACCCCCACCCCGCACCCACCATGGACGGGGGGGCCGGGGGGCCGCCTCCCCCCCGGACCCCCACAGATTTCCGGGCGGTGTGACGCGGGAACGTCACACTTTTCAGTCGCACCGCCCGGAGCGCGAAGTCCGGAGTCATCAGTACCGCACCGCTCGCGGTCAGTTCACCGGCAGTACCCCCCAGAAGTACCCCCAGGTCGTACCAACCACCCCCGGTGCCACCACAGCAGTACCAGCAGTACCGCAGAACCCATGCAGTACCCGCAGTACACGCAGTGAACATTTTGCGTCGCCTCGGGCCGTCACCCCGGGTCGTGCAGCCAACGGCATTTCCCAAATCCCGTGTCTCCAATCTTCATGCGGGTGCCCCTTTGAACCTTGGGAGTTAGGCACCATGACCCAGTCCTCTGTGGAGCCCAAGACCAGTGCGGAGGAAGCCGGCAACGGCTCCGCCCCCGCCGGGCTGTCTTGGCTCGATCGGTACTTTCACATCACCCAGCGTGGATCCAACGTCGGCAATGAGATTCGTGGCGGTGTCACGACGTTCATGGCCATGGCGTACATCCTTCTGCTGAACCCGCTGATCCTCTCCGGCAAGGACGTCGCCGGAGACACCATGAGCCAGAAGGCTCTGATCACGGCCACCGCCTTCGCCGCCGCCCTGACCACGCTGCTCATGGGCTTCGTCGGCAAGGTCCCGCTGGCGCTGGCCGCCGGCCTCTCCGTCTCCGGCGTGCTGTCCTCGCAGGTGGCGCCGCAGATGACCTGGCCGCAGGCCATGGGCATGTGCGTGATGTACGGCGTCGTGATCTGTCTCCTGGTCGTCACCGGCCTCCGCGAGATGATCATGAACGCGATCCCGCTCGCGCTCAAGCACGCGATCACCATGGGCATCGGCATGTTCGTCGCCCTGATCGGCCTCGTGAAGGCCGGCTTCGTGGGCAAGGGCTCCGAGTTCGGTCCCCCGGTCCAGCTCGGATCGGTCGGCGAGCTCGCCGGCTGGCCCGTCCTGATCTTCTGCGTCACCCTGCTCGCCATCTTCATGCTGCAGGCCCGCAAGGTTCCCGGCGCCATCCTGATCGGCATCGTCGGCGGCACCGTCCTCGCGGCGATCCTGAACGCCGTCATGGACATCGACCCGAAGGCCTGGAAGAACGGCGCCCCGGTGCTCGAGGGCTCCGCGGTCTCGATGCCCGACTTCTCGCTCTTCGGTGAGGTCTCCTTCGGCGGCTGGGGCGACGTCGGTGTCATGACGGTCGGCATGATCGTCTTCACCCTCGTGCTCGCCGGCTTCTTCGACGCGATGGCCACCATCATCGGTGTCGGTACCGAGGCCAAGCTGGCCGACGACAAGGGCCGCATGCCGGGCCTGTCGAAGGCGCTGTTCATCGACGGTGCCGGTGGCGCCATCGGTGGCCTGACCGGCGGCTCCGGCCAGACGGTCTTCGTCGAGTCCGCCACCGGTGTCGGCGAGGGCGCCCGCACGGGCCTCGCCTCCGCCGTGACCGGCCTCTTCTTCGCCGCGTGCCTCTTCTTCACCCCGATCACCCAGATCGTCCCGGGCGAGGTCGCCTCGGCCGCCCTGGTCGTCATCGGCGCGATGATGATGCAGAACGCCCGCCACGTGGACTGGGCCGACTCCGCGACCGCCATCCCGGTCTTCCTGACCGTGGCGATCATGCCCTTCACGTACTCGATCACTCCCGGTGTCGCCGCCGGTGTGCTCTCCTTCGTGGCCATCAAGGTCGCGCAGGGCAAGGCCCGCGAGATCGGCGCCTTCATGTGGGTGCTGACCGGTGTCTTCCTGGTCTTCTTCGCCCTCCACCCCATCGAGGCGTGGCTCGGCGTCAAGTAAGACGGAGCATGTGATCACCACCTGACTCTCCACGCATCCGATACTGGAAACCGAACCCCTCCGAGGAGGCCCCCATGCTGGACATCGCCGAAGAACTCAACCGGTGGGTCGAGCAGGGACGCGACTTCGCGGTCGCCACCGTCGTGGCGGTCGGCGGGAGCGCACCCAGGCAGCCCGGGGCGGCGCTCGCCGTTGACAGCGAGGGCACGGCCATCGGTTCGGTTTCCGGTGGATGCGTGGAGGGTGCGGTGTACGAGCTGTGCCAGCAGGCGCTCGAGGACGGCGAGACCGTCCTGGAGCGCTTCGGGTACAGCGATGACGACGCCTTCGCGGTGGGTCTGACCTGCGGCGGGATCATCGACATCCTGGTGACTCCGGTCGCCGCGGACTCTCCCGCGCGGGAGGTGTTCGCGGCCTCGATCGCGGCCGCCGCCCGCGGGGAGGCCGCCGCGGTGGCGAGGATCGCCGAGGGCCCGGCCGAGCTGATGGGCCGCGCCGTACTGATCCGCGGCGAAGGCGACCACGAGGGCGGTTTCGGCGGACACCCCGAGCTGGACCGCGCGATCGCCGACGAGGCCCGCGCCATGCTCGACGCCGGCAGGACCGGCCTGCTGGAGATCGGCGCCGACGGCCGGCTCTGCGGAGAGCCGCTCAAGGTGCTGGTCGAGTCCAGCGTCCCGCCGCCGCGGATGATCGTCTTCGGTGCCATCGACTTCGCGTCCGCCCTGGTGCGGATCGGCAAGTTCCTCGGCTACCGGGTGACCCTGTGCGACGCACGGCCCGTGTTCGCCACGAAGAAGCGTTTCCCCGAAGCGGACGAGATCGTCGTCGACTGGCCGCACCGCTACCTGGAGGAGCAGTCCTCCGCGGGCGTCCTCGACGGCCGGACCGTCCTGTGCGTGCTCACGCACGATGCCAAGTTCGACGTCCCGCTCCTCGAACTGGCCCTCAAACTTCCCGTCGCCTACGTCGGCGCCATGGGCTCCCGCCGCACCCACGAGGACCGCAACAAGCGGCTGCGCGAGGTCGGCGTGAGCGAGCTCGAACTGGCCCGGCTGCGCTCCCCGATCGGACTGGACCTCGGCGCCCGCTCCCCGGAGGAGACCGCGCTGTCCATCGCCGCCGAGATCGTGGCCAACCGGCGCGGCGGCACCGGTGCGGCCCTGACCGGCGCGCACATCCCGATCCACCCGGACGCTTCGAAGAAGGCGGAGATCAGCCGGATCGGGTCCGTCGCTTGAAGAGGTAGCGAGCTGTAACGCGGTCGAGCCGACACGGTCGGGCCGCAACGCGATCGAGCTGCAACACGGTGTGCAAGGGCGCAGTCCCCGGATGGTCCCGGGGGTTGCGCCCTTGCTTCTTTTCGGTGTGCCCTCTATTTTACCGGCCGGTAACAGTGTCTGCCCGCAACGGAGTTGACCGGATGTCTGCCGTCCCCTCGCGTTCCCGCCGCACCGCGGCGACCCTGGCGTCCGTGGCCTGTCTGGCTTCGGCCGCCTTCCTGGCGGGCCCCCTTCCCGCGGCGGGCGCCGAGACGGCAGGTGGGGCGGCCCCCCGCGAGGTGCTGTTCGTGGGCAACAACTGGGAGGGCACCGCCGACGTCCTCGCCTCCACCGGAGACCTGGCCCGCATCGGGCGGATCGACATCGTCCCGGACAAGCAGGAGCGGCTCCGGGAGATCTACCTCAACCCCGTCAAGCTCGGCTACTTCCTGGGCATCCGGGCCACGGCGGGCGAGGGCCACGACCAGTTCGTGGACGACATGTACACCACTCCGGACGGCTCGGCCGTCGTCGCCTCCCGCCCCAGCTTCGCCGACGTGGTCTCCATCGACCTGCGCACCGGGCGGATCAACTGGCGCTTCCCGGTCGCCGGTTACCGGGCCGACCACATGGCGCTCTCCCCGGACGGCACCCGCGTGGCCGTCTCGGCCTCCACCGCCAACACCGTGCACGTCCTCGACATCGCCACCGGCCGCCAGGCCGGCTCCTTCACCACCGGCGACAAACCGCACGAGAACACCTTCACCCAGGGCGGCCGCTTCCTGTGGAACAGCTCCATCGGTGACGTGACCTCCGCCCTCGACGCGCCGTGGCTGGACTGGACGAAGGGCGACCGGAAGATCACCGTCGTGGACGCGCAGACCTTCCGCCCGGTCCGCACGATCGACATGCGGGCCCGCCTCGACACCTTCGGCCGCTCCGACCTGTCCGACGCGGTACGGCCCATGTCCTTCACCCCGGACGAGTCCAAGCTCTACTTCCAGGTCTCGTTCTTCAACGGAGTCGTCGAGTACGACGTGGCCGCCGACCGGATCACCCGGATCAAGACCCTCCCGCAGAACCCCGCCACCAGCACCGACCGCACCACCTGGGTCAACGACTCCCGCCACCACGGCATGTCGATGAGCCCGGACGGGACCAAGCTCTGCGTCGCCGGGACCATGGACGACTACGCGACCGTCGTGGACCGGGCCACCCTGGAGCAGGGGCCGCTCGTGACCGCCGACAAGCCCTACTGGGCGACCGTCGACGGGGACGGCGCCGGCTGCGTGATCTCCGAGAGCGGCGCCGACCGGGTCACGGCCATCGACTTCGCCACCGGCACCAAGCGGGTCTCCGTACCCGTCGGCGACCACCCGCAGCGGGTGCGCATCGGGCACGTCCCGGACGGGTGGACCGGTCCGGCGGCGCGCTGATCCGTCCGCGCCGGCCCGTGCGCGCCGATCCGTCCGCGCGGCCCCGTACGCGCGCGCCCGGGCCCCGGCCCGGGCCCGGGCGGCGAATCCGGCCTTTATGAGGTGACCGGTCCGCGATGACCGATTAGTCTCGTGATCATGGTGGACATCCGCGACGTACCCGAGGCCGACATCGACCGCGCTCTGGAGCTCGCGTACCTGGTCTTCCACGATCGCCCCGAGAAGGAGGGGCGCGAACGGCACCACGACATGCTCCGCCACTGCCTGCGCATCGGCGCCTACGACGGCGACGCGATCGTCGGCTTCATGGCCGCGCACGACTTCCGGCTCTCCGTGCCCGGGGCGGACCTGCCCTGCCCCGGGCTCACCTTCGTCTCCGTCGCCCCCACCCACCGCCGCCGGGGCGTACTGACGGCCCTGATGGGCGAGATGCTGCGGCGCGCCGGGGCGGCCGGCAGCCCGATCGCCGCCCTGTGGGCCTCCGAGGCCGCCATCTACGGGCGCTTCGGCTACGGCGCCACCACCCAGGGCGCCACCATCGACATCGACTCCACCCGGCCGCTGGCCCTGCGCATCGACCCGGACCGGCGCCCGCTGCGCCTGGTGGACCCCGCGGACGCGGTCGCCGTCGTCGGCCCGTACCACGAGGCCGCCCGCGCGGCCCGGGCCGGCCGGCCGACCCGCAGCGCCTGGCGCTGGACCGAGGAGTGGCTGCCCGAACAGGACGAGGAGGACGACGAGCTCGGCCCGCCCCGGATCATCGCCCTCGGCGAGCCGGGCGAACCGATCGCCGGGTACGTCCTCTACCGCACGAAGGCCGAGGACGAGAGCGGCTCCGCGCGCACCCCGGGCCTGGTCCAGGTCTACGAACTGGAGGCGGACACCCCGGCCGTCGCCGCCGCACTGTGGGAGTGCGTGGCCTCCCTCGACCTCACCGGCAAGGTCAGCGCCTGGGGCCGCCCCCTCGACGACCCGCTGCTGCACTTCGCCGCCGACCGGGACCAGGTCAGGGTCACCGCCGTCTTCCCCGCGCTCTGGCTGCGCCTGGTCGACGTGGCGGCGGCCCTGACCGCGCGGTCGTGGGCCGCGCCCGTGGAACTCGTCCTGGAGCTGACCGACGTACGACTGCCCGCGAACGCGGGGCGGTTCCTGCTGAAGGCGGGCCCGCACGGGGCCGCGTACGAGCCCGCCGACGGCCGGGCGCCGGACCTGACCCTGGACGTACGGGAGCTCGCGGCCTGCTACCTCGGCGGGACCCGGGCCGTGGAACTGGTGGCGGCAGCCCTGGTGACGGAGCACACCCCCGGCGCGGCCGCCGCCCTGGACGCGGGCCTGCGCACCGGACTCCTGCCGCACACGGCGGACGAGTTCTGAGCCCGACGCCGTGATGCCGTGACGGGCCGGCGTCCCGCGGTGTCGGTCGCCCGTCGGGGCCGCCGGTCCGCTGTCGGTGGCACGTCGGCGGCCCGTAGGCACCCCGTCGGCGGGGCCTGGGACCTTTCGGGAGACGGCCGGCCGGACCCCACCGGCGGCCCGGTCCCGAAGGAGCCACCATGCACACGCCCGTCACGATCATCGGCGCAGGACTCGGCGGACTCACGCTGGCCCGCGTCCTGCACGTCCACGGCATCCCGGCCACCGTCCACGAGGCCGAGCCCTCCCCGTCGGCGCGCGCCCAGGGCGGGCTGCTCGACATCCACGACTACAACGGGCAGCTCGCCCTCGAGGCGGCCGGCCTGATGGACGAGTTCCACGCCATCGTCCTGGAGGGCCGCCAGGCGATGCGGGTCCTCGACAAGGACGGGACCGTCCTGCTCGACAAGGCCGACGACGGCACGGGCGGACGCCCCGAGGTGCAGCGCGGCGAGCTGCGGCAGATCCTGCTCGACTCGCTCCCGGCCGGCACCGTCCGGTGGGGGCACAAGGTCGCCGGCACCCGCACCCTCGGCGAGGGCCGCCACGAGGTGACGTTCGAGGACGGCTCCACCGTCGTCACCGGCCTGCTGGTCGGCGCGGACGGCGCCTGGTCACGGGTCCGGCCGCTGCTCTGCGACGTCACCCCCGAGTACGCCGGCATGTCGTTCGTCGAGACCTACCTGTTCGACGCCGACACCCGCCACCCCGCCGCCGCGCAAGCGGTCGGCGGCGGGATGCTGATGGCGCCCTCGCCGGGGAAGGAGATCTTCGCCCACCGGGAACGCGGCGACACCCTGCACGCCTACGTGGCGCTGGCCAGGCCGCTGGACTGGTTCGCCGCCATCGACTTCACCGATGCCGCCGCGGCCACCGCGGCGATCGCCCGGGAGTTCGACGGCTGGGCGCCCGAACTCACCGCGCTGATCACCGACGCCGACACCGGGCCCGTCCTGCGCCCCTCCTACACCCTGCCGGCCGGGCTCCGGTGGGACCGGGTGCCCGGGGTGACCCTGCTCGGCGACGCCGCCCACCTCGGGGTCCCGAACGGGGAGGGCGCCAACCTCGCCATGCTCGACGGCGCCGAACTCGGCCGGGCCATCGCCTCCCACCCGGACGCCGTCGAGGCCGCGCTCACCGCGTACGAGCGGGCCATGTTCCCCCGCAGCGCGGAGATCGCCGCCTTCGACGGCGCCGAGATCCTCGGGATCGACACCGACGACAACACGCCCCAGGTCCTGCTGGACATGATCGCCGAGATGGGCGGCCGATGAGCTCCCGGGCAAGGCCCTCAGCGGGCCGGCAGTGAGATCCGGGCCGCCGACATGCCGAAGGAGGAGCTCAGGACGGCGGTGGAGATCCCGTCACCCAGGCGGTGCAGATCCTCCTCGCGGTAACGCTTCGCCTTCTGGTGCCAGTTGAGGATTCCGGCGAGCCAGTCCTGCAACTCGACGACGTAGGCGTCGAGTCCGGCCCGCGCGTCGGCCTCCAGCTTCCAGTCGTCGTAGAGCAGCGGCAGCTGGGTGGCGACGATGTGCTCGAACTCCTCGGTGCGCTGGGTCATCAGCGAGTGGCAGATGTGCAGGGCCTGCGGGTAGTCGATGTCGAAGAAGTTCCGGGTGACGAGCACGTAGTTGTGCACCTCGCCCTCGACCTCCACCTCCTTCTGGTACGAGAAGACGTCGTTGATCAGGCAGGCGGCGTCGGCGGCCGCGTTCTCCAGGGAGCGGATGGTGCCGGAGGCGTAGATCTCCTCGGGGATGCCCCGGCCCGCCTGGCCGAGCCGGCACAGGTACATGGTCAGGTAGGTGCCGAAGGTGCGGCGGCGCATCTCGGCGTAGTCCACCGGGTCCGGGATGCGGTTCAGGATCTGGTTCTCCACCTCCCACAGCCAGCTCTCCAGCATGTCCACGAGGGTGGCCCGGAACTCCGTGCGCACCCGGGGGTCCATGTCCCGGCTGGTGCGCACCCACAGGTCGCCGAGGGCGCGTTCCATCGCGGTGGCGGGCGCCGCCTGTTCGGCGTGGTCCAGCGGGATCATGGCGAGCAGCCGGGCGTGGGCGGCCTTGGCGGCCGGCAGGTTCCGGGTCTGCGCGAAGACCACCGGGTAGTAGTCGTCCCCGTACGTCCCCCAGGTCAGCCAGCAGGCGTTGAGGGTCAGGGCCTCGGGGGTGGCGTCGGGGTCGATGCCGGCGGAGCAGAGCGCGAAGTCGTAGCCGCGCAGCCGCTCCTCGGTCCAGATGGCCGATCCGGGATCGCCCGGCTGGGGGTCGAGGAGACCCATCTCCCGGGCCCACGCGACGGATTCCTCGCGCGCGCGGCCGTGGTGCGGGCTCAGGGTGAGCGGGAAGGGCATGTAGAGCTCCGGGACGACGGACGGCCCGGTGTGCTCGAAGGGGACGTGGGTGAAGGAGCGGCGGCGCAGTTCCAGGGCGCGCGGGGCGAGGATCGAGCGGACGTCGAGGGCGGTGGTGCCCAGCCCGGAGGGGAGGAAGGGGAGGGTGAGCGGCGCGGTGGCCCGGGCCTCCGCGTTCATGTAGCGGCTGGAGACCATGTGCCATTCGTGGCCGCCGGACTGCCAGTCCTGGAGGCCCTTGGTGTAGGCGAGGACGGCGGCGATCTCCGCCGGGTCCAGGGCGTGGTCCGCGAAGAGCTGGGGGAGTTCGGCCAGCGCGGTCTGCTCGAACTGCTGCAGCCGGGAGGTGAGGAGGTCGTTGGAGGCCTCGGCCGCCTCCTGGGTGGTGCAGCCGAGGAAGGTCTCCAACACCAGGATCGCGTTGGAGAGTTCGCCCTCGTCGGCCACCTCGCGCTGGTAGGAGAAGATGTCGTTCCTGATGTGCACGGCGTCGGAGAAGGAGTCGCGCAGCACACCGAGGGCCCGCGAGCGCGCGACGCGCGCGGGGACCTCGGCCGACACGTACTCGATGAGCCCGGCCGACCAGGGGGCGCCGCCGACCTTGCGGCGCATCTCGATGTATTCGAGGGGGTTGGCGACCCGCCCGATGTTGATGTTGGCGAGCTCCCACATCGACTCGTCGAGCAGGTTCCTGGTCGACTCGGAGAACCGTTCCCTCCAGTCCTCGGACATGGCGGGGACGGTACGGGCCCACAGGTCGGCGAGACCGGCCTCGACGGGGTTGGTGGCCTCGGGGAAACCGGCGGACAGGTCCATGGGCATGAAGGCGGCGAGCCGGTCGAGGTACCGCTTGGCGCCGTCGCGGTCCTGGGAGCGCTTGTACATCTCCAGGAAGTGGTCGTCGAAGAAGAACACCCACACGTACCAGTCGGTGACCAGCGACAGGGCCTCGGCGTCGCAGTCGGGGTGGGTGTAGGAGCACAGCAGGGCGTAGTCGTGCGAGTCGAGGTCGCTCTCCTCCCAGACGCCGGAACCCTCCAGCATCCCGAAGCCGCGGGCCCACTTCTTGGTGTGGGTCCGCGCGTCCTCCAGGTGGGGGTTCAGTCGCGCCGGATACGGAACATAGAAATCCGGCAGTTGGAACGGCTGCGTCACGGCGGGGTGGGCCTTTCGTCCGGCTGTCTCGATGAAGGCTGTGTCGATGACAGAAGCGGAAGGCCGTGGAGACGGCCTTCCGCTCGAGATCAGCAGGGCCCTACCCGTGGTGCCGGTGGGATAAGGGGGAGTTCACTTCATCAGGTGACACGCGCGGGGTTCCCGTACGGGGGCTGCGGCCGGCAGGTAAGGAACCGGGCAGGGGGAGGTCAGTCCGCGCACACGGCCGGGTGTCCGGCCAGGACCGAGCGGGTGGCCGCGTACACGGCCCTGGCGGTGGCCTCGGTGCCCCGGGCGAGGAGGGCGTCGGACATCACCTCGGCGGAGACCCGGGTCCGGACCCCGTGCGCCTCCAGCAGGCCCAGCAGCCGCTCTGCGGAATCGGTCCGGCTGCCCGGGACCAGGCGCAGGTGGAGGGATTCCTGCCGCATGTCCGGCAGCGGATCGGGCCCCACGTCGCACAGCTGGACGGTGAAGATCCGCTCGGCGGGGACGGCGGAGAGCTCCTCGGGCGAGGTCGCTCCGCGCACCCAGTGCCAGACGTCGAGGACCAGTCCGGCGTTGGGGCGTCCGGTGCGGCGCACCAGTTCCCAGGCGGTGGGCAGGTCGGGCACCGCGCCGAACGGCATGTACTCCAGGGCGATCCGCAGTTCCCCGGCCCGCTCGCACAGGGCCGTGAACCGTTCGGCCATGACGTCGAGCGGCGCCGGGTCGAAGAGGCCGGCGTTGATGTGGTCGGCGCCGAAGGCGCGGGCCATGTGGAACGCCGTGCGTTCCTTCGCGGTGGGTATCGCTTCCGCGCCGCCGCCGCTGCCGCCGGTCCGGGGGACCCAGTCGCTGAGGAACTCCACCTCGCCGAGGGCGAGTCCGTGGTCGGCGAGGATCGCCCGCATGGCCTCGTCGTCGAGTCCGGACCGGCGGGCTTCCCCGTAGGCCTCGACGCTGAGGCCCACGGCCTGGAAACCCGCGGCTGCCGCCGCCCGGACCCGTTCCCGGAAAGGAGCCGTCCCCAGGGTCAGCGAACTGATCGTGAGAGGGCGGGTGACGACGGTTCCCATGGTCAGTACCTACATTTCAACGATTTTCCGCTGGTTGAAATCCGGGTAGAACTTGCGCAGCAGGCCGAAGGTCTCGGGGAAGTCGAGCTGACCGGGTGCGGAACTGGTGCCGAAGAACGAGTAGGTGATCCGGGACCCGAGGGCGGGGAAGAAGACGCGGGAGACGGCGCCGATCTCGCCCATGGCGATCACGATCAGCCGGGTTCCGTCCTCGCCCGCGCGCAGCAGCAGGGAGGCGAGGCGCCGTACGTCGCTTTCGGACGTCACCATGGCGGACACCTTGACCACGTCGGCGCCCGCGCTCTTCGCGTCGTCGATGACGGCCTGGAGTTCCTCGGTGCTCGGGGTGAATTCGAAATTGTGGTACGAGACGATCACCACGGTGTCGTGCAGGCGGGCGGCCGCGACCACTTCCGGCAGGATTTCCCGGGAGGAGAGCTCGATGTCCACGGCGTCCACCCGGGGGGCGAGGGCGCGGAAGACTTCGAGGCGCTCCTCTTCCGTTCCGGTCCATTCGCCGCCTTCGAGGGCGGAGCGGACGGTGGCCAGGACCGGCAGGGCCTTGAACGCGTCGACCTGGGCCAGGACGTGCTCGGCCCCGGTGCGGGAGAACCGGTCGACGCGCAGCTCGGCCACGTCGACGCCGGCGGCCTTCGCCTCGTCCGCGCGCGGTCCGGCCTCGCCGTCGTCGAAGCTGACGGCCACCAGCGGAATGCCGCCGTCGAGGAGTGCCCGAATGGAGTTCATTTACTAGTCACAGCCTTTGCGATTCCTGGACATGTCCCGTACTGCTCTGCTGCCGCGCACCCTCACCGGCGGGGTGCGAATTCCCATCCGCTTCCCTCGACGGCCTGGATCGCCGCGCCGATGAGTGACGAGTCGGGAGCGGTCACCGCGTGCTGGATGACATCGGTCCCGAATTTCTCCCTGCACAGGGTTTCCGGGAAACCGTTCATGAATCTGCGAAGGTAGTCATTCGAACGGGCGATCAGTCCGGGTACTTGCGAGATACCCGATCCGACGCGAACCGTGGTGAACGGGGAGGAGTATACAAGGGTGGCGCAGGCCCGTGCAATGTATCTCGCCTGTAGGTCCCAGGCCTCGTGAGCGGCGGGAAGTTCGCATGCGGGTACCTGCCAACGGCCGAAAATCGCCCGCCCGGAGGCGAGCCCCTGGAAACAACTCCCGTGAAATCGGCAACTCCCTGGATAAGGGTCGTCGGTTTCCCGCGGCAGCGGCATGTGCCCGAGCTGCGGCGGTTCGGGCCGGGGAGCGGGCAGGGGGACGGCCGTTCCCGGCGGACGGGAAAAGGCCCCGCCGATTCCGGTTCCGATCGAGAGGTACACGAATCCCGCCGCGGCGTCCGGCCGCCGGCGTTCCTCCGCGGATACGGCGGAATTGACGTCGAAATCGAAATGGACGGGCACCCGGAACCGGCGGGAGAGCAGTTCCGGAATGTTCATCCCCGACCACTGAGGTTCGGAACTCCCGACGATCGCACCGAAGTCCGGCCGGAGCGGGCCGGTCTCCAGGGGGCCGAAGACCGAGAGGCCGATGGAATCCACGGCATGACGCCCGAAGAGATCGGCGAGGCGGAACTCCAGCAGCTCCAGGGTTTCGGAGGCCGTGGTGACGGAAATGCGGTGGCGTTCGACTTCCACCGCCGGATTCGACCGGGTGAAGACGCCCACGAGGAATTTGGTCTTGCCGGCGTCGACGGCCACGACGACGGGGCCGGTCCCGTCCGCGCGTGACTCCGTCACGTCCTGGGCGCCGGAACGGGTGCCGGGGCGGGCTCGGGCGCCGGGGCGGGGTCGGGGTCCTCGGCGGGCGCCGGAGCGGGCGCGGGCTCGGGGTGGACGGCGACCTGGCCGGGCTGCCTGCTCCAGTTCTCGAAGAGCTCGAAGAGGTGCTCGGTGCGGGAATTGCGCCCGTAGTACCGGTACTCCAGGGACTTGTCGGCCAGCCGCCCGGTCCGCAGGTCCCAGGACGGGAAGGTGATCAGGAGGTGGGAACGGCCGATGGTCAGGCCCAGCAGGAAGGGGAAGGAGGGGTAGTGCCAGATCTCCAGACCGGCCTTCCCCTCGCAGAGGGACTTCAGCCGGTCCACCGTCTCGGCCTCCTCCCGCTCCCAGTGCGCGGGGAACTGGCTGCCGTCGGTCAGCGAGAAGTCGATCGTCCGCATCACGATGTTCAGCCTGTCCGGATTCTGCCGGACGAGGTCCCTGAGGAGCGCGGTGGTGAAGGTGCCGCCGGTGAAGGCGAGGATCTCGATGTCGATGGGGCCGCGCTGCGAGGGTTCCTTCGCGACGATCTCGCGGATGAAGTCGACCGTGCCGCTGACGTCGTCGGGGAACTTGATGCCGGCCTCGGTCGCGCCGATGCTGTTCTGCACCACGCGGGCCAGCCGGTCCTCGTTGCGCTGGCCGATGGGGCCGAGTACGAGGTACAGCGCCGGGAAGACGACGAGCGCCGTGATGACGTTGGGCAGGCAGGCCCGGACGAACTCGATGCCCGCGCCGGACCGTTCCGGGGGCGGGAGCAGGAAGTAGATGACGCTGAGCGCGGCCAGCGTGACGACCGCGAGCACCAGCTTGAGCCACTCGATCGCCGATTCGTTCCCCTGGTCCTGCTGCCCCCGCATGGCCCCGCCCCGTCCGGAAGTCCCCGTGTGTCCGTGTCCCCTTGGGCGCAAGACTAACCACCCGTCAGGCCGACGCGGGAGGGTGTCGTAGCGCGGGATGCTTGTCCGATTGTTCTAGGTTTGCGCTATCAGTACACATTTCGGCGTTCCGGGAGGGACACTCATGGCGATCGACCTCGACAAGGTGCTGGACAAGGCGTGGGCCGACAAGCCGCTCGCGGAGGTGCTCGCGGCGCCGGTGGCCGCGCTCAAGGGCGTCACCGACAAGGACGGCGAGCTGCTGCAGCAGGCCTTCGGCGTGAAGACCGTCGCCGACTTCGGCCAGCTGAAGTACGCCCGCTGGGCGCAGGGCCTCGTCGCGCTGGGCCAGACCACCAAGGCGTAGTCCGCCGACCGGCGCCCCCGGCCGCCCGGCCGGGGCCCCGGTTACCCGGCGGGCCTCAGGTCCCCGCCGGGGTGCGCCGCGCGCCAGGCGGCCATGGACACGTCCCAGTCGTCGCCCGTCAGGGCGGTGAGCGACGCGGGGAAGAGGCCGTCCTCCTCCTTGGCGATGTGGTGGTGGAGCTCCTCCACGGCGCTCCGCAGGGCCGCGACGTCGGCCGCGTCCGCCAGGTCCGCGCGGGAGAGGAAGGCCGCCAGCTCGCGGTGCTCCCCGACCAGGGCCGCGATGTACCCCGCGTACTCCGGGTCCTGTCCCATGACCTCGAACAGGCCGTCCTCCTCACCCTTCCAGTGGGCGAGGAGGACGGCCGTCATGTCCGACACGAGGGCGCGTGCCCCCGGGAGGTCCCCGGAGTCCAGGGCGCGCAGGGCGTCGCCCGCCGCGTCCGTCACCGCCTCGTGCTCGGCGATGAACTCCTTGATCAGAGGGATCTCACGGCATCCGCAGTAATGGCACATACGGCCCAGTCTGAACCGGACCCGGTCGTATCAGTCGCTTTCGGCTTCGAGGTTGCCCTCCGTGTCCAGGTACACCTGGCGCAGCGACTCCAGCACCTGCGGGTCCGGCTTCTCCCACATGCCGCGGGACTCGGCCTCCA
The DNA here is from genome assembly GCF_053609185.1 of Streptomyces sp. NPDC054956. NCBI lineage: Bacteria > Bacillati > Actinomycetota > Actinomycetes > Kitasatosporales > Streptomycetaceae > Streptomyces > Streptomyces sp. NPDC054956. The sequence continues at coordinate 14,266 of NZ_JBSGXB010000027.1, forward strand.
GCAGCCGCTCCGCGATCCCGTGCAGGGCCCAGGGGTTGGCCTCCTCCAGGAAGGCGCGGTTCTCCGGGTCCAGGACGTACGTCTCGGTCAGCTTGTCGTACATCCAGTCCGCGACCACGCCCGTCGTGGCGTCGTAGCCGAAGAGGTAGTCGACCGTGGCGGCCAGCTCGAACGCACCCTTGTAACCGTGGCGGCGCATCGCCTCGATCCACTTGGGGTTGACCACGCGGGCGCGGAAGACGCGGGAGGTCTCCTCCACCAGCGTGCGCGTCTTGACCGTCTCCGGGCGGGTCGAGTCGCCGATGTACGCCTCGGGGGCCGTACCGCGCAGCGCGCGGACGGTGGCCACCATGCCGCCGTGGTACTGGAAGTAGTCGTCCGAGTCGGCGATGTCGTGCTCGCGGGTGTCCGTGTTCTTCGCCGCGACCGTGATCCGCTTGTAGGCGGTCTCCATCTCGTCGCGCGCCGGGCGCCCTTCGAGACCGCGGCCGTACGCGTACCCGCCCCACACCGTGTAGACCTCCGCGAGGTCGGCGTCGGTGCGCCAGTCGCGGGAGTCGATCAGTTGCAGGATGCCCGCGCCGTACGTGCCCGGGCGCGAGCCGAAGATACGGGTCGTGGCCCGCCGCTCGTCACCGTGCACGGCCAGGTCCGCCTGCGCGTGGGCCCGTACGAAGTTGTCCTCCGCGGGCTCCTCCAGCGAGGCCGCCAGCCGGACCGCGTCGTCCAGCAGGCCGATGACGTGCGGGAACGCGTCGCGGAAGAAGCCCGAGATGCGCAGGGTCACGTCGATGCGCGGGCGGCCCAGCTCGGCGAGCGGGATCGGCTCCAGGCCGGTGACGCGGCGCGAGGCCTCGTCCCAGACCGGACGGATGCCCAGCAGCGCCATGGCCTCGGCCACGTCGTCGCCGGAGGTGCGCATCGCGCTCGTGCCCCACAGGGACAGGCCCACGGAGGCGGGCCATTCGCCGTTGTCCGTGCGGTAGCGGGTCAGCAGCGAGTCGGCCAGCGCCTGGCCGGTCTCCCACGCGAGGCGGGAGGGGACGGCCTTCGGGTCGACGGAGTAGAAGTTGCGGCCGGTCGGCAGCACGTTGACCAGACCGCGCAGCGGGGAGCCGGACGGGCCCGCCGGGACGAAGTTGCCGTCGAGCGCGCTGACGACGTGGGCGATCTCGTCGGTGGTGGCGGCCAGGCGCGGGACGACCTCGCGGGCCGCGAAGTCCAGTACGGCCGACACGTCCGCCGAGAAGCCGGCGGCGACCGAAGCCACCGCCTCCGGGGCCCAGTTCGCGTCCTCCATCGCCTGGACCAGCGCGCGGGCCGTCTCCTCCGCCTCGTCGGCGGTGGTACGGGTGGCCGCGGACTCGTCCAGCCCGAGCGCCTCGCGCAGACCCGGGAGCGCGGTCGTACCGCCCCAGATCTGGCGGGCGCGCAGGATCGCCAGGACCAGGTTGACGCGCGAGTCGCCGGTCGGGGCGCCGCCCAGGACGTGCAGACCGTCGCGGATCTGGGCGTCCTTGATCTCGCAGAGCCAGCCGTCGACGTGCAGCAGGAAGTCGTCGAAGCCGTCGTCGTCGGGGCGCTGCTCCAGACCCAGGTCGTGGTCGAGCTTCGCCGCCTGGATCAGCGTCCAGATCTGCGCGCGGATCGCCGGCAGCTTCGCCGGGTCCATCGCCGAGATCTGGGCGTACTCGTCCAGGTGCTGCTCCAGGCGCGCGATGTCGCCGTACGACTCCGCGCGCGCCATCGGCGGCACCAGGTGGTCGACCAGGGTGGCGTGCACGCGGCGCTTGGCCTGCGTGCCCTCGCCCGGGTCGTTCACCAGGAACGGGTAGATCAGGGGGAGGTCGCCGAGCGCGGCGTCGGGGGCACAGGCCGCCGACAGGCCGGCGTTCTTGCCCGGCAGCCACTCCAGGTTGCCGTGCTTGCCCAGGTGGATCATCGCGTCGGCGCCGAAACCGCCGTCCTCCGCGCGGGCCTGGATCCAGCGGTACGCGGCCAGGTAGTGGTGCGAGGGCGGCAGGTCCGGGTCGTGGTAGATCGCGATCGGGTTCTCGCCGAAGCCGCGCGGCGGCTGGATGAGGATGAGCAGATTGCCGCGGCGCAGGGCCGCGAGGACGATGTCGCCCTCCGGGTTGGCCGAGCGGTCCACGAACATGTTGCCCGGGGCCTCGCCCCAGTGCTGCTCCACGCTTTCGCGCAGCTCGGCCGGGAGCTCGGCGAACCAGCGCTTGTAGTCGGCCGCCGGGATGCGGACCGGGTTGCGGGCCAGCTGCTCCTCGGTGAGCCAGTCCTGGTCGTGGCCGCCGGCCTCGATCAGGGCGCGGATCAGCTCGTCGCCGTCGCCGGACACCAGGCCCGGGACGTCCTCGACGGGGCCGAAGTCGTAGCCGCCCGCGATCAGCGTGCGCAGCAGCTCCACGGCACTGGCCGGGGTGTCGAGACCGACCGCGTTGCCGATGCGGGAGTGCTTGGTCGGGTACGCGGAGAGGACCAGCGCGATCTTCTTGTCGCGGCGCTCGATGTGGCGCAGCCGGGCGTGGCGCACGGCGATGCCGGCCACGCGGGCGGCCCGCTCGGGGTCGGCGACGTAGGCGGGCAGCCCGTCCTCGTCCAGCTCCTTGAAGGAGAACGGGACGGTGATCAGCCGGCCGTCGAACTCCGGGACGGCGACCTGGGTGGCGGCGTCGAGCGGGGACAGGCCCTCGTCGTTCTCCTCCCAGGCGCTGCGCGAACCCGTCAGGCACAGGGCCTGCAGGATCGGCACGCCGAGGCCCGCGAGCGCGCCCGCGTCCCAGGACTCGTCGTCACCGCCGGCGGAGGCGGTGGCGGGCTTGGTGCCGCCGGCGGCCAGGACGGTGGTGACGACCGCGTCCGCGGACTCCAGCTCGGCGATCAGCTCCGGCTCGGGGGTGCGCAGGGAGGAGACGTACAGGGGGAGCGCCTGCGCGCCGTGGGCCTCGATCGCCTCGCACAGGGAATGCACGAAGGCGGTGTTGCCGCTCATCTGGTGCGCGCGGTAGTAGAGCACGGCGATCCGGGGACCCGTCGTACTACCGGGCGTGCGCTCCAGGGGGCCCCAGGTGGGGGAGGCCGCCGGGGGCTCGAAACCGTGGCCGGTCAGCAGCACCGTGTCGGAGAGGAAGCGCGCCAGCTGGTCCAGGTTGGCCGGGCCGCCGTGGGCGAGGTAGCCGTGGGCCTCGGCGGCGATGCCGATCGGCACGGTCGAGGCTTCCATCAGCTGCGCGTCGGGGGCCTGTTCGCCGGTCAGGACGACGACCGGACGGGTCTGGCCAGGGGCCAGGAGCAGGTCGAGGCCGTCCTGCCAGGCGCGCAAGCCCCCGAGGAGGCGTACGACGACCAGGTCGGCGCCTTCGAGGAGACCGGGGAGGTCGTCCAGGGGGAGGCGGGAGGGGTTCGCGAACCGGTACGGGACGGGGCCGTCCGCCGTGTTCGCGGCGCGAGCGCTGAGCAGATCGGTGTCGGACGTCGACAGCAGCAGGATCATGCGGCGGCAGGCCTTCCTCGGGGTTTCCGCGCCCCGGGCAGTGAGGACAGCGGGAGTTCCTGACTCATCCGGGGCCGGGGCCGCGGATTCACAGTGGCGGGACCGCGCCGGATTCGCACCGGGCTTCCTCCCATGTCGCCGTCCTCGGCGATGGCGGGCCTGTTGGCCGCCGAGGCCATCCTAGGTGCCGGGAGCCGTGGCCGGGAGCCGGGGTCGCGGGGCCGGGTGTGGCCGGTTCGGGGTGGTGATCGACACAGGGGGTGGGCGGAGAATCGTGGGTATGCTCGCCGCCATGCCCACGCCCCCTTCCGCCGTAGCGCGGGACGAACCCGTCATACGGGAACGCGGCGACGCCTGCCCAGGCGCGCTGCGCCTGCACGCCGCCGACGACGGGTACCTGGCGCGGGTCCGGATTCCGGGCGGACTGCTCGGCATTCAGCAGGCCTCCGTGCTCGGCCTCGCCGCCGACCGGTTCGGGGACGGGCACCTGGAACTCACCTCGCGCGGCAACGTCCAGCTGCGCGGGCTCGCCGACGGCTGCCAGGCCGGGCTGGCCGAACTGCTGGACGCCGCCGGGCTGCTCCCCGCGCCCGGCCACGAGCGGGTACGGAACATCGTGGCGACCCCGATGTCCGGAATCCTGAGCGCGGGACGGCCCCACGTGGTGCCCTGGGTCCTCGAACTCGACCGGATGCTCTGCGCGAGCGCGCGCGCCGCCGCGCTGTCCGGGCGGTTCCTCTTCGCCCTCGACGACGGGCGCGGCGACGTCGCCGCGCTGGGCCCCGACGTGACCGCGCTCGGCCGGACCGGCGGCCGCGCGCTGATCCGGCTCGGCGCCGCCGCCGACGCCGTGGAAGTGGCCGAGCCGGACGTGCCCGCGGCGGCACTGCTGGCCGCCGAGTACTTCCTCGACACCGCCGACACGGCCGGCACCCGCGCCTGGCGGGTGTCCGAGCTGCCCGCCGAACACACCCTGGAAGCGGCGGAGTTCACCGTACGACTGGCTGCCGCGGGCATCGACGCCACGCACATGCCCGAGGTGGAGTGGCCGTACGCGCCGCCGCCGCGGCCGTGGGGACCCGGCACGGGCAACAAGACGCCCCTGTGCGTGCTGCCCCCGCTCGGCCGGCTGACCTCCGAACAGTGGCGGCTGCTGGTGCGCGTCGCCGACCGGGGAGGCGGCGCGCTGCGGGTCACCCCGTGGCGGAGCATCATTCTCTCCTCGGCGAGCACCCGGCGGCCGGTCAACGGCTACGCCCAACTCCTGAGCGCCGGCCTGGTGGTCGGGCCCGACGGCCCCTGGGAGTCGGTGACCGCCTGCACCGGGCGTCCCGGCTGCGCCAAGTCCCTCGCGGACGTACGCGCCGACGCGCGGGCCCTCGTGGAGGAGGCGCGCGGGGAGCTGCCCGTGCACTGGTCCGGCTGCGAACGGCGGTGCGGGCATCCGCGGGGCACCGCCTGGGTCGACCTCGTCGCCACCCCCGACGGGTACCGGCTCGACGGGCACCCGGTGCCACGGAACGAACTTGCAGGGGCTGTCGCCGAAGCGCGCAGCCGACCCCCAGTGTCCGAAGACGCAGTGAAGAAATGAGCGAGTACACCGTGTTCGAGTACGAGAAGGACGGCGCCGAGATCTACCGCCAGTCCTTTGCCACGATCCGCGCCGAGGCGGACCTCTCCGGGCTGCCCGCCTCGGTCGCCCAGGTCGCGGTGCGCATGATTCACGCCTGCGGGATGACCGACCTGACCCGGGACCTGGGCTACTCGCCCGAGGTCGTCCTGCGGGCGCGCGCCGCCCTGGAGGCCGGCGCGCCGATCCTGTGCGACGTGCAGATGGTCGCCAGCGGGGTCACCCGCAAGCGGCTGCCCGCCGACAACCAGGTGATCTGCACCCTCTCCGACCCGGCCGTTCCGGAGCTCGCCGCGAAGATGGGCACGACGCGCAGCGCCGCCGCCCTCGAAGTCTGGCGGGACCGGGGCCTGTTGGAGGGCTCGGTGATCGCCGTCGGGAACGCGCCGACCGCGCTCTTCCGGCTGCTGGAGATGATCGAGGAGGGCGCCCCGCGCCCCGCCGCCGTCATCGGCGTCCCCGTCGGCTTCATCGGCGCCGCGGAGTCCAAGGACGCCCTCGCCGAACACCCCTCCGGGCTCGACCACTTGATCGTCCGGGGCCGGCGCGGCGGCAGCGCCATGGCCGCGGCCGCCGTCAACGCCATCGCGAGCGTGGCCGAATGAGCGGGGCAGGCACCGTTCCGGGGCGTCTGTACGGAGTCGGGCTCGGCCCCGGCGACCCCTCGCTGATGACGCTGCGCGCCGTCGAGGTCATCGGGGAGGCGGACGTCGTCGCCTACCACTCCGCCCGCCACGGCCGCTCGATCGCCCGCTCGATCGCCGCGAAGCACCTGCGCGCCGACCACATCGAGGAGCCGCTGGTCTACCCGGTCACCACCGAGACCACCGACCACCCCGGCGGCTACCAGGGCGCGATGGAGGAGTTCTACGAGGCCTCCGCCGCACGGCTCGCCGTCCACCTGGACGCCGGCCGGACCGTGGCCGTGCTCGCGGAGGGCGACCCGCTCTTCTACGGCTCGTACATGCACATGCACAAGCGGCTCGCCGACCGCTACGAGGCCGAGGTGATCCCCGGGGTGACCTCGGTGAGCGCCGCCGCCGCGCGGCTCGGCACCCCGCTCGTCGAGGGCGAGGAGGTGCTGACGATCCTGCCCGGCACCCTCTCCGAGGAGGAGCTCACGGCCCGGCTCGCCGCCACCGACTCCGCGGTCGTCATGAAGCTCGGCCGCACCTTCCCCACCGTGCGGCGCGCGATGGAGAACAGCGGCCGGCTCGCCGAGGCGCGGTACGTGGAGCGCGCCACGATGGCGGGCGAGCGGACCGGCGTCCTCGCGGACACCGACCCCGAGAGCGTCCCCTACTTCGCAGTCGCCGTCGTGCCCAGCAGGATCGGCAACCCCGGCAGCGTGCCCTCCGGACCGGGTGAGGTCGCGGTCGTCGGCACCGGCCCGGCCGGGCCGCTGTGGCTGACCGCCGAGACCCGCCGGGTGCTGGCCGACGCCGAGGTGCTCGTCGGGTACACGACCTACCTGGACCGGGTGCCGGTCAAGCCGGGCCAGGTCCGGCACGGCTCCGACAACAAGGTCGAGTCCGAGCGGGCCGAGTTCGCGCTCGACCTCGCGCGGCGCGGCAAGCGGGTGGCCGTGGTCTCCGGGGGTGACCCCGGGGTCTTCGCCATGGCCACCGCGGTCCTGGAGGTCGCGGGGCAGGACGAGTACAAGGACGTGCCCGTACGGGTGCTGCCCGGGGTGACGGCCGCCAACGCCGCGGCCGCCGCGGCCGGCGCGCCGCTCGGCCACGACTACGCCACCATCTCGCTCTCCGACCGGCTCAAGCCGTGGGAGGTCATCGCGGAGCGACTGCGCGCGGCCGCGGCGGCGGACTTGGTTCTGGCCCTGTACAACCCGGGCTCGCGCAGCCGGACGTGGCAGGTCGCGCAGGCGCGGGAGCTGCTGCTGGAGCTGCGGGCGCCCGAGACCCCGGTGGTCGTCGCCCGCGACGTGGGCGGCCCGGAGCAGTCGGTCCGCATCGTGACGCTGGCCGAACTGGAGCCGTCCGAGGTGGACATGCGGACGATCCTGCTGATCGGGTCGTCGCAGACGCAGGTCACGCAGCGGGCGGACGGGTCGAGGGTGACGTGGACGCCGCGGCGGTACGGGTGATCCTGGTCGGTTGACGGAGTGCGGGGGGCCGGGGCGGTGTGCGGCTCCGGGCTCCCGTGCCGGGTCCGGTGGGCGGGTGCGGGTGGTGTGCCCTGCGGGGCGTGGTCCCCTACCCGCCCTTCGCCCGTTCCCCGGGCTCCGCCCGGACCCGTTGCCGGGGGCCGGCCCCCGTGCAGCGGCGCCGCACCGGCGAAAGGGGGCCGGGGCGGAGCCCGGGGAACGGGGGAAGGGTGGGGAGGGGATCAGGCCCCGCGCAGCGGATGGCCCGCAGGCGGGGCCGGGCTCAGTCGGACAGCCAGTCCCGGACCGCCCCGACCGACGGGGTCTGCCGGACGCCCTCGGGGACCGGGGGCCGGCGGACCACGAGGACGGGGATGCCCGCCTCGCGGGCCGCGGTGAGTTTCGGGGCCGTCGCGGGGCCGCCGCTGTCCTTCGTGACCAGGAGGTCGATGCGGTGGCGGGCGAGGAGCTCTCGCTCGTCGTCCAACGTGAACGGGCCCCGGGCCAGCAGTACTTCGAGGCGCGGCGGGGCCGGAGCGTCCGGGGGATCCACCGAACGCACCAGGAACCAGGGCTCGGTGAGGTGCGCGAAGCTGTGCAGGCCCATCCGGCCCGTGGTCAGGAAGGCCCGGGAGCCGAGGCCCGGCAGCAGCGCGGCCGCCTCGTCGAGGGAGTCCGCGAAGTGCCAGTCGTCCCCGGGGCCGGGGGCCCAGCCGGGGCGGCGCAGCGCGAGGAGCGGTACGCCCGAAAGGGCCGCGGCCTCGGCCGCGTTGAAGCTCATCCGCTCCGCGAAGGGGTGCGTGGCGTCGACCAGGTGCGTGACCCGGTGCTCCGCGATCCAGGCAGCCAGCCCGGCGGGACCGCCGAAGCCGCCGATCCGGGTCTCGCCGGGCGGCAGCACCGGGGAGGCGACCCGGCCGGCCAGCGAGGTGGTCACCCGGTACGGGGCTCCGTCCTCCCCGGCCGGCGCCTCCGAAGCCGTCAGCGCCTCCGCGAGGCGGCGGGCCTCGGTGGTGCCGCCGAGGATCAGGACGTGCGGGCGGCCGGGGACGCGCCCCCGGCCGGTACCCGGATCAGCAGGCATGCCGGTCGCGCTCGGCGGAGTACAGATGGCTGTCGCGGAACTGCTCGGCGCCCAGCGTGCGGCCCACCAGGATGACGGCGGTGCGCACCAGTCCGGCCTCCTTCACCTGCCCCGCGATGTCGGCCAGCGTCCCGCGCAGGATCAGCTCGTCGGGGCGGCTGGCCATCGCGACCACCGCCGCCGGGCACTCGGCCCCGTAGTGCGGCAGCAGTTCGTCCACGACCCGGTCGACGTAGCGGGTCGCCAGGTGGAGTACGAGGAGCGCCCCGCTGCGGCCCAGCGTGGCGAGGTCCTCGCCCGGCGGCATGGGCGTGGCCTGCTGGGCGATCCGGGTCAGGATCACGGTCTGGCCGACGGTGGGGACGGTCAGCTCCCGCTTCAGCGCGGCCGCCGCCGCGGCGAAGGCGGGGACGCCGGGTACGACCTCGTACGGGATGCCGACCGCGTCGAGCCGCCGCATCTGCTCCGCGACGGCGCTGAAGACGGACGGGTCGCCGGAGTGCAGCCGCGCCACGTCCTGGCCGGCCTCGTGCGCGCGCACGCACTCGGCGACGATCTCGTCCAGGTTCAGCTGCGCCGTGTCGATCAGACGGGCGTCCGGCGGGCATTCGGCGAGCAGTTCGCGCGGGACCAGGCTGCCCGCGTACAGGCAGACGGGGGCGGCGGCAAGCCTCCGGGCTCCGCGCACCGTGATCAGGTCGGCGGCGCCGGGGCCCGCACCGATGAAGTACACGGTCATGTCGTTTGATCCACCGTTTCGGGTTCTTCGGGCTTTTCGAGCGTTTCGGGAACGTGGGGATGGGGCTTGGTGACCGACCACTGGGTCACGGGCATCGCCTGGCGCCAGCCCGTGAAACCGCCGACCGGCACGGCGTGCGCGACGGCCAGCTTCACCAGTTCGCCGCCGTGGCGGCGGTAGCGCTCGGTGAGGACGGCCTCCGACTCCAGGGTGACCGTGTTGACCACGAGCCGGCCGCCGGGGGCCAGCGCCTCCCAGGCCGCGTCCAGCAGGCCCGGCGCGGTCAGGCCGCCGCCGATGAACACCGCGTCGGGGGCGGGCAGTCCGGCGAGGGCCGCGGGCGCGGAGCCGGTGACCACGCGCAGGCCCGGCACGCCGAGTGCCGCCGCGTTACGGGTGATCCGCGCGGCCCGTTCGGCCACCCGCTCCACGGTCACCGCGCGGCAGGAGGGGTGCGTGCGCATCCACTCGATGCCGATGGAGCCGGAGCCGCCGCCGATGTCCCACAGCAGTTCGCCGGGGGCGGGGGCCAGCGCGCACAGGGTGGCGGCGCGGACGTGGCGCTTGGTGAGCTGGCCGTCGTGCTCGTAGGCGGTGTCGGGCAGGCCGGGGGTCGCACCGAGCCGGGGCGCGTCGGCGGCGGGGTCGCGGCGGCAGTCGACGGCGACGACGTTGAGGGGGTCGCCGGGGGCGTGGTCCCAGCTCCGGGCGAGGCCCTCGTACGCGTCCTCGCGCTCGGAGCCGAGCTGTTCCAGGACGCGCATCCGGCTCGGACCGAAGCCCCGCTCTCGAAGCAGAGCGGCGATCTCGTTCGCGGTCACCGCTCCGGCGCTCAGGACCAGCACCCGACGGCCCTCGTACAGCGCGGCCGCGAGCCGGGCCACCGGGCGGCCGACGACGGTGACCACCTCGGTGTCCTCCACCGGCCAGCCCAGGCGCGCGCAGGCGTACGACACGGAGGAGGGGTGCGGCAGGACGTGCAGGGCGGCCGGGCCGAGCTCCTCGGACAGCGCGCGGCCGATCCCGTAGAACATCGGGTCGCCGCTGGCCAGCACCGCGATCCGGCGGCCCGCGTGCTCGGCCATCAGCTTGGGCACGGCCGGGCGCAGCGGGCTCGGCCACGCCACGCGGGTGCCGCCGCACTCCTCGCGGGGCAGCAGGTCCAGCTGCCGGGGCCCGCCGATCAGTACCTCGGCCCCGGTGAGCGCGGCCCGCGCGGGGGCGGTCAGCCCGGCCCAGCCGTCGGCGCCGAGGCCGACGACCGACACGGGTGGGGAGGGCGGTGCGGAGCTCACTGCGGAACCTCGGGGTGCGGGGAGGGGATGGACCCGCAGCCTACTGGTCCGACCAGGGGGGAACGGGTCCGGGGGCCGGTCCGCGCTGCGGGGCTCGGTGCCGGGCCGGGGGCGGGGCCGGGAGTAGGGTGCGGGGGCCGGTGGGCCGATGGGGGTGCCGGGGAGTGGGAGGGGTGGCGTCGTGGGGTGGAAGGCTGCGGAGATACCGGATCAGAGCGGGCGTACGGCCGTGGTCACCGGGGGCAACAGCGGGATCGGGTACTTCGCCGCGCGGGAGCTCGCCCGGCACGGGGCCGCGGTCGTCCTGGCCTGTCGCAGTGGAGCGCGGGGCCGGGCGGCCGAGGTCGGGCTGCGGGCCGAAGTGCCCGGCGCCGACGTGCGGTTCATGCAGCTGGACCTCGCGGACCTGTCCACCGTGCGGGAGTTCGCGACGGAGTACGGCGAGCGGTACGAGCGGCTCGATCTCCTCGTCAACAACGCCGGGGTGATGGCCCTGCCGTACGGCCGGACCGCCGACGGGTTCGAGACGCAGTTCGGGGTCAACCACCTCGGCCACTTCGCCCTCACCGGACTGCTCCTGCCCGGGCTCCTCGCCGCCGGGCCCGGGGCCCGGATCGTGAACCTCTCCAGTGGCTTCCACATGCTCGGCGACGTGGATCACGAGGACCTCAACGGCGAGCGTCGGTACCGGCGCTGGATCGCCTACGGCCGCTCCAAGACCGCGAACCTGCTCTTCACCCACGAGCTCGCCCGGCGCCTCGCGGCCGCCGGCTCCGAGATCGTCACGGCCGCCGCCCACCCCGGCTACGCCTCCACCAACCTGCACGTCGGGGCGACCCCGCAGGCGGGTACCACCCTGACCTCGCGGATCGCGGTCGCCGCCAACACCCTGGGGAACACCGTCGGCAACGCCGTCATCGCGCAGTCCGCCGCCTCCGGCGCGCTGCCCACGCTGTACGCGGCCACCGCGCCCGGGGTCCGGCCGGACGAGTTCATCGGTCCGCGGCTCGGCTGGCGCGGGGCGCCCGCCCGGTCCTGGCGGGCGAAATGGACCCTGGACGACAAGTCCGGCGAACGGCTCTGGGCCGCCTCCGAAAAGCTCACCGGAGTCTCGTACGCGTCCCTATCGCGTTGAATCCCCGGGGGTTAGCTTGCTACTCGCCAGTCACTTCAGGCTGTCGGGCCGCATCCCCCGGGAGAGCCATGCGCAGATCCGTCCTGCCCGTTCCCCTGCCCGTTTCCCTGCTGTTCCCGCTGCTCGCCGCCACGCTCGCCGCGCTCGTGGCGGCCTTCCTCGCCGCCCCGCCGGCGCGGGCCGCCGCGAGCGCGCAGCAGCGTACGCCGGTCGTCCTCGTCCACGGCTACGGGGACACCGCCGCCTCGCTCGACGGCCTCGAGGACCACCTGCACGCGCAAGGCTGGCTCTCCAGCGACCTCGCCGAGTTCGGCTACGACTGGGCGGCGACCAACGACTCCAACGCCGCCCGCTTCGGGGCCTTCCTCGACGAGCGGTTCGGCGGTCGGCAGGTCAATGTGGTCGCCCACAGCATGGGCTCGTTGCTCACCCGCAAGTACCTGAAGGACGGCGGGAGTTCGAAGGTCCGTACCTGGGTCTCGCTCGGCGGGCCCAACCACGGGGCGGGCGACGCCGCGCCCTGCGGCCCCTTCGGCACCTTCTGCGACATCCACGCCGCCTCCCTCGCCGACATGGCCCCCGGCAGCGCCTTCCTGGGCTCCCTCAACGCGGGTGACGAAACGCCGGGCGCCACCCGCTACACCACCTTCAGCTCCACTTGCGACCAGCAGATCCCGCCCGGCGACAGCCGAGCCCCGCGCTCCACCGAACTGGCCGGCGCCGTCAACCACGTGCTCCCGGTCGGCGACAGCGGCTGCCCCTCGCACTACGGGCTGCTCGGCAACGACTGGATCCGCCGGCAGATCGTCGCCGAGTTCTCCAAGGACCCGGTGACCCAAGTCGACCTGAAGACAGGCCCGTTCCGCATCACCGTGGACTCGGCCCGCTTCACCTCCGCCGGCGAGAGCGGCCCCGAGCTCTACGACGGCCTCACCCTCACCACCGACGGGACCGCCCGCACCCTGTGGCACCGCGACCGGAGCGGCGCCACCGCCTTCCCCGACCACGACCCCTGGTTCGGGCTCGACGACTCCACCCGCAGCCAGGTCTTCGGCTCCGGCGCCACCATCACCGCCTACCTCACGGACGCCGATTACAGCGCCGGGAACAACGACGACGTGATGGCCGCCGGCCGCGTCCACTGGGATCCGGCCCTCGGCTTCGGCCGGTTCACCGCGAGGATGCTCGGCGTGGACGGCGGCGAGGCGTCCGTCACCTACACCGTCACCCCGGTGCAGGGGGTCCCCGCCTGCCGGGTCCGCGTGGACCGGGCGGAACTGACGTACTTCGACGACGGTACGACCAGGCCCGCGCTGTACGGGGACATCGCGGTCCGGACCGGCGACGCCGCGCGGACCGCCGTGTGGTCGCGCTCCTCCTCGAACCCGTCGGCCTTCCCCAACAAGGGCGCCCGCACCGACCCGGACCCGTACTTCTACCAGCAGGTCGGCTCGGGGGCGGCGTACGGCCCCGGACCGTTCGAGATCGGCGTGTACCTCTGGGACTACGACGCCTCCTCCGCCGACGACCTGGTCGCCCGGGGCACGGTGGCCTGGGACCCGTACACCGACCGCCCGGGTACCCGTACGAGCGATTTCCGCGGGGACGACGACGGACACGTGAAGGTCACCTGGACCGTTCTGTGCCCCTGACCCGGCCCGGCCCGGCCCGACCGGGCCCGCTCCGACCCCCGTCCGCCGTCGAACGGGCGTATGGGCGCCCCGATATGAGCCCGTCCGCCCCCGGCGAGCCCCAGGGCGCCCCGTCCGGGCCCTGACCGGGGCGCCCCGTCCGCAGCAGACTCGGCGGAATGGACGACGACGCTACGGACAACCACATACACACCGACCCGGAACCCGGGGACCACGCGGTGGTCCTCGGGGCGGGGATGGCCGGGCTGCTGGCCGCGCGGGTGCTCGCGCGGCGGTTCTCCCGGGTCACCGTGATCGAGCGGGACGAACTCGGTGACGCAGGACCCGAGTTCCGGCCCGGGATACCGCAGTCCCGGCACGCGCACATCCTGTGGTCGCGGGGCGTGGAGCTGATCGAGCTGATGCTGCCGGGGATCACCGGCAAGCTGCTGGAAGCCGGGGCGCACCTGCTGAACTCGCCCCGGGACTTCCTCTGGCTGAGCCCCGCCGACTGGTTCACCCCGATGACCGGGGTGGACGTCCTGCTCTCCAGCCGGGAACTGCTCGACTCCACGGTCCGCCGGGAGGTGCTGCGCAACGAACGCATCCGCATCCGCGGCGGTACGGCGGCCACCGGCCTCGTCGCCGGGGCGGACGGCCGCTCGGTGGCGGGCGTGGAGCTCCGCGGCGGCGGCCCGCTGGCCGCGCGCCTCGTCGTCGACGCCACCGGACGCACCTCCAAGGCCACCGCCTGGCTCGCCGCGCTCGGCTACCCGGCCCCCGCGGTGACCCGCTACGACTCCCATCTCGGCTACTCCAGCCGCTACTTCGAGATACCCGCCGACCCGGGACGGCGCTGGCAGGGCATGTACGTGCAGGGCCGCCCCGACCTGCCGCGCGGCGGCGTGCTGATGCCGCAGGACGGGGACCGCTGGCTGGTGACCCTGATCGGCAACGGCGAACACGCCCCGCCCGTCGAGGACGAGGCGTTCTTCGCGTTCGCCCGGAGCATGCGCAGCCCGGCCCTGTACGACGCGATCCGGGACGCGACCCCGCTGTCCAAGCCCACCGCCTTCCGGGGCACGGTGAACGAATGGCGCCACTACGAGCGCATCGAGCGCTGGCCGGCCGGGTTCGTGGTCCTCGGCGACGCCGCCTGCCGGTTCAACCCGGTGTACGGGCACGGGATGACGGTCGCCGCGCTCGCCGCGGAGGCGCTGGCCAAGGAGATCCGCACGCTGGGCCCGCGGGAGATCGCCGTTGCCGCCCGGAGGATCCAGCGCCGCACCACGGCTGCGGCCGCCGTGCCCTGGCAGATCGCCACCAGCGAGGACATGCGCTACGAGGTGACGGAGGGGCCGCCGCCGGACCGGGCCACGCGCATCCTGCAGCGCTACATGTCACGGGTGATGGTGGGCGCCAACACCGACCCGGCGATCGCGGGCCGGTTCTTCGGGGTGCTGTCGCTGACCGCCCCGCCCAGCGCCCTGCTCGATCCCGTCACGATGGTCCGGGTCCTGTCGAAGTGGCGGCTGCCGGCCACCCCGGCGACCACCGCCTACCCGGCCCACCACGGGCCGCCGAAGGGGTAGCCGGCCCCCGGCTTCAACGATCGGCGCCGACGGCGCGCTCGTAGAGCTCGCGGGTGCTGCCGTCGAAGCAGGAGCTGTAGGAGGTCTCGTCGTCGCCTCCGCCGTCCCGGCCGCCGATCACCCCGATCAGGGCCTTCCCGTCGGTCAGCACGGGCCCGCCGCTGGTGCCGTTGGGTACGTCCGGGCAGTCCAGCCGCACCTGCGCGGGCCCGGCGGGGACGGCCACGGTCAGGCAGGCCAGGGGGCGTTCGGCGGTGTTCGGGTAGCCCACCAGGCGCGCGGGCACCGGGAGTTCGGTGCCGAAGCGGAGGGTCCAGGCCGCGCCGGTGGTGTCCTCCAGACGCTCCCCGGGGTGGCCGGGGCGGCGTACGCGCACGAAGGCCACGTCGTGATCGGGATCGCGGTCGGTGCTCCAGCGGGGATCCACGTCGATCCGGGTCGGGACCCAGACCCCGTAGGGGAACGTGCCGTCGTGGTAGCCGGGGGCGAAGGCGAGGTTGGTGCGGAAGCCTTCCGCGTGGACGCAGTGGGCGGCGGTGACGATGAGGTCTCCGCCGGGGGAGTGGACCACGCCGGCCGAGCAGTGGTGTTCGGGGTCGCCGTCGAAGCCGGGGGAGAACAGCGCGCCGACGGCGGGATCGGCGCGGACGGTCGCGGCCGTCGGGGGGCCGGAGGGCGCGGCGCGCACGGAGAGCTCCGAGGGGGCGGCGGGCCCGGGGGAGCGGGTGGGCCCGGTGGTCCCGCCGGGCCGCGGGTCGCCGGCACCGCCCTCCTCGGGGCGGCCCCCGCCGGCACCGCCCTCCTCGGGATCGCCCCCGTCGCCGCCGCCCTCCAGCAGCGCCTGCGCCGCGCTGTCGGCGCTTCCGGCGTCCTGGACGTAGCTGCCCCGGCCGGGATCTCCCTCCGCGACGTACCCGGCCAGGCCGCGCAGCCCCCACACGTACCCGGCGCCGCCGAGGAGCAGGGCGCAGCAGAGTGCGGACAGGGCGAGGCCCCGTACGGCCCTCCCGCGAACCTTGGTGAACACGCCGCACTCCCGACCCGGTGATCTGCCCGACGCATGATCCGACCACAACGGACGGTCCCGGGGTTCCGGAAGCGGAGCGTGTCAGTCCTCACAGTCGGGTGGCCGGAGCCCGGCGGCCCTCCCGGTACCCTTATTGCGAATAGTTCGCAATAAGGGTGGGTGGCGGTGTGGCGGGGTCTCCGGTGGTGCTCGGGATCGAGTCTTCGTGCGACGAGACCGGAGCGGGCATCGTGCGGGACGGGCGGCTCCTCGCGCACGTCGTCGCCACCAGCATGGACGAGCACGCCCGCTTCGGCGGCGTCGTCCCGGAGATCGCGGCCCGCGCCCACCTGCAGTCCTTCAACCCCGTGGTCCGCCGGGCCCTCGACCAGGCGGGGCTGCGCGCCGACCAGCTCGACGCTATCGCCGTCACCACCGGCCCCGGCCTCTCCGGCGCCCTCCAGGTCGGCCTGGCCGGAGCCAAGACCCTCGCCTACGCGCTCGGCCTGCCGCTCTACGGGGTCCACCACCTGGCCGGCCACGTCGCCGCCGACACCCTGGAGCACGGACCGCTGCCGGACCCCTGCGTGGTGCTGATCGTCTCCGGCGGCCACACCTCGCTGCTGCTCGTGCGCGACCTCGTGCGCGAGCCGATCCTGCACCTAGGCGACACCCTCGACGACGCGGCCGGCGAGTGCTTCGACAAGGTCGCCCGCGTCCTCGGCCTGCCCTACCCCGGCGGCCCGGCCATCGACCGCGCCGCCCGGGGCGGCAACCCCAAGGCCGTCGCCTTCCCCCGTCCGCTGACCGGGGGGCCGCGCACGCAGGACCCGTACGCCTACTCCTTCTCCTTCTCGGGGCTCAAGACGGCCGCCGCCCGCTGGGCCGAGAGCCACCGGCTGCGCGGCGAGGAGCCGCCGGTCGCCGACGGCGCGGCCTCGCTCCAGGAGGCGGTGGCCGACGTGCTGACCCGCAAGGCGGTCGCGGCCTGCAAGGAGTACGGGGTCAAGACCCTGGTGGTGGTCGGCGGAGTGGCCGCCAACTCCCGGGTCCGCGAGCTCGCGGAGCGGCGCTGCGCCTCCGCCGGGATCGATCTGCGGGTGCCGCCGATGACGCTCTGCACCGACAACGGGGCGATGATCGCCGCCATCGGCGACCTGCTGGTGCGGGCGGGCGTGGAGCCCGCGCCGCACCAGCTGACCATCGACCCGTCGGCGCCCCTGGCGTACGCCTCGCTGAACCCGGTGGCCGGAGTGCAGCAGTAACAGCCGCTTCTCTGCTGCTACTTGGACGGGCTCAGCTGCACCGTCGTCACCGCACCGCCCGAGGCCTCCTTCACCACCGAGATCCGGGACCCGGTGTCCGGCACCTTGACCCCGAGCTGCGGCAGCCGCGCGTCCCAGTACGAGCCGTGGCGGTCGTCGAAGACCGGGACCCCCGGCCGCGCCGGGATCACCGTCGCAACTCCCGCCTTGTGCAGGACGATCCGGTCACTGCGGCCGAGCGAGAAGGTGGCGTCGAAGGTCTGCGCGCGGGCGTTCAGCAGGGTGCCGTCCGCGTACGTGAGCGGCTCCGGGCGGGAGTCGACGGGCAGCAGCATGCCCTCGCCCGGGTGCGCCTTGGTGGTGTTGTCGCTGTGCGCCGTGTTCCAGAGCCAGACCAGGACGCCCTGCTGGTACGGGAAGAACTCCACCTTGTCGCCCGTGAAGCCGAAGTTGTACGGCCCGGTCCTCAGCAGGCTGCCGTAGCCGGTGTAGCGCCGGTTCTCCACGAAGTACGCGCGCGGGTGCTGCTCGCTGCCGGTACGGCCCTCCGTGCGCGACCACTTGACCGCGGTCCAGCCGTTCGCGCCCTGCTCCGCCCCGTCGCGCAGCAGCTCGCGGCCGTCGCCCGCCGTGACGCGGATGTCGTCGAAGGTGACGCCCTTGCCGTGGGTGTTGCTGTCGGAGGTGACGCGCAGCCTCAACTGCACCGCCTGGCCCGCGTACCGGTCCAGCGGAACCGACAGGCTCGTCCAGCCGGCCGAGGTGCCGGTGATCCCCTTCGGCCCGACCGGCGCCGAGTCCACCGTGCCCGGCAGTGCCGTCCAGGCGGCTCCGCCGTCCGTGGAGGCCTCCACCGTCAGGTAGTCGAAGTCCTGCTCGATGTCGTACCAGACCCGGGCGTCGAGCCGGGCGGCCGAGCCGGCCGGCGTCCCCGTGAGGTCGACCGTGCGGGACAGGGTGTTGTCCATGAAGTCGCCGGTGCCGCTCCACCACTGGCTGGCGCCCTCGTACGGGTCGGTCAGCTCCGTCTTGGTCACCGACGGCGGCAGGTGCACCAACAGGGCCTGCGGATCCTCGGTGTTGTAGCCGGAGACGCCGAGCGTGGCGCGCGTGGTGCGGCCCGCGTCGGCCTCCGTGTACTGGAGCCAGCCCAGCTGCAGCTTGCTCCACGGGTCGAGGTCGCCCGGGAACTCGCCGGTGGAATTGCGGCCCTTGCCCAGGTAGGAGGCGGAGGACATCAGCGACCAGAAGTTGACGCTGTTGTCCCCGTCCGAGCTGTACAGGTCCGGCAGGCCCAGATCGTGCCCGAACTCGTGCGAGAAGAGCCCGGCTCCGCTGTTCTCGCCACCGGTCAGGTAGTCGCCGGCCCAGATGCCGGTGTCGCCGACCGGGGTGCCGCCCGCCTTGTTGCCCTCGGGACCCGCGCTGCCGGCCTGGTTCCAGTAGGCGAACCAGCGGTGCGCCCACACGGCGTCCTTGCCCTGCGCGCCGCCGCCCCAGGTCCCGTCCTTGCCCGCGTGGACGACGACGAGGTGGTCGAGGTAGCCGTCCGGCTCGTCGAAGTTCCCGTCGTGGTCCGCGTCGTAGCGGTCCCACACGTCGTACTCGGCGAGCTGCGCCTTGATCTGCTCGGGCGTACGGCCCTTCGCGCGCTCGGAGTCGTACCAGGCGGCCGTGGCGTCCCGGATCATGTCCCAGTTGGTCCGGCACTGGCCGGCCTCGGAGCAGTGGTCGGTGCCGTAACGGGCTTCGTTCCAGGGGAGCTTGACCCAGTCGCTCACCGTGCCGTCCATGTCGTAGCGACCGGAGGACTGGAGCCGGTAGTAGGCGCGCATGGAGGCCGACTGGGGGTCGGTGGAGAAGAACTGCTTCTGGTAGAAGGCCTTGTCGAAGTCCTTGCGCCACAGGGTGTGGTTGTCGTCCGCGGCCGGCTTGCCGATGGTGTTGTGCAGCGGTCCCGGGGTGCCGCCGAAGCGCGGCTTGCCCTCGAACTCGGTGGTGTTGTCCACCTTCTCGCCGAACTCGGCGAGGATCACGAAGACCTTGTCCTTGCGTTCCTGGGCCAGCTCCACGTACCGCTTGCCGACCTTCGCCCGGCGCGGGAGCGTGCCGTCGGCCTCCGCCCGCAGGCCGTCGGTGCGGCCGTCGGCGCGGCCGCCGCCCGCGGCGCCGGAACCGGCCGCGACGTCTTCGAGGGCCTGGCGGCGCAGGGCCTGGCGCTGGAGTTCCAGGGGTGCGAGCGGCGGCGCGGCGGCCTGCTCGGCCTGGGCCTGCCCGGCCGGGGGAGGGGGCGGGGGTGCGGTGGAGGCGAGTGCGGGGCCGGCGAGTGCCGGGGCGGCGAGGAGGGCGAGGGATATCGCCGCGCCCACCGCAGCGAGTCTGCGCAAGGTGGCTGGCCTTTCCGGGAGTTCGGATCGAAGCGGGAGTAATATTTCACATGTCACAGGTGATGGATAGGTGTTGTGCATCCGGTCGCATCCCGGCCACGAGATCCGTGAACTCGACGTTCCACGGGCCCCGTCCGCCGAGCGGCGCTATCGTGCCGAGCGGGGGAAGACTGCGCGAGGGGGCGGAGCCGCGATGCGATTTGTGTTTGTGCACGGCACGGGGGTGCGGCGCGAGCGGCACGACACCCTCTTCGCGCTGGTCCGGGACCGGCTGGCCGCCCGCTTCCCGGACGCGACCGTCGACTCCTGCTTCTGGGGCGAACGGTTCGGCGCCACCCTGGGCGCCGACGGCCGCTCCGTGCCCGGACTGCGCGCCCCCGACGCGGCACCCGGCCGGGAGGACGACGGCACCGCCGAATGGGCCCTGCTGATCGCCGACCCGCTGTGCGAGCTGCGGGTGCTGGCCGAGGCCGGCTGGGACACCGCCGACGGCGCGGGCGGCGACCCCTTCGCCATGCCCGGCGTCCGCTCCGCCGGAGCCGGGGTGCTGGAACTGCTGGCCGGCGTCCGCGGGGTGCCCGACGGCGGAGAACAGGCCGCGCTGCTCCTCGGCACCGGCCTCGCCGCCGGATTCCCCGAAGCCCTGGACTGCGTCGCGCACTCCGCCGAGGCCGCCCGCGCCGGCGCCCGCGCCACCGAGCAGCCGCACGCCCGCGAACTGGCCACCGCCCTGGCCCGCGCGGTGACCGCCGCCGCCCTCGCCTCGGCCGGCGCCGAGGCCGACTGCACCGGCGCCGAACGCGACCGCCTCGTCGAACTGCTCACCGCCCGGCTGGGCGGCGACGCCCGGGTTCCCGGCGCCCGCGCCGCCGCCGTCCTCGGCCGCCTCGCCCAGCGCGTCACCACCCAGCCGCTGCTCAACGCCTGGCGCGGCTCCCTCACCGTCGGCGCCACCCCCGCCCTCGGCGACATCCTGCGCTACCAGGCCCGGGGAGCCGGCCTGCGCGCCTTCCTGCGCGCGCGGATCACCGCCGAGCCGGGGCCGAGCGTGCTCATCGGCCACAGCCTCGGCGGCATCGCCCTGGTGGACCTGCTCGCGCTCGCGGCCGCCGCGGGTGAGCCCGTCCCCGGGGTCGAACTGCTCGTCACCGTGGGCTCGCAGGCACCCTTCCTCCACGAACTCGGGGCCCTTTCCGGGATCGCGCCCGGCTCGAAGCTCCCGTACGCCTTCCCGCGCTGGCTCAACGTCTACGACCGCCAGGACGTGCTCTCGTACCTCGCCGAGCCCGTCTTCCCGGGCGACCCGCGCGTCAGCGACCACGAGATCGGCAGCCGCCAGCCGTTCCCGGCCTGCCACAGCGCCTACTGGAAACAGGACTCCCTCTACGCACGCATCGAACAGGCGGTGGCCGAAGCGGAGATCGGGTGATTCCCCCCGGCTTCCTGCCCCCGACCCTGGGGCCGCGGCGCACCTTCGCGCTCGTCGCCGGGGTGGAGAGCTACGGCGTCAGCACACACTGGGACCTGCGCGGACCGGCCCGGGACGCCCTGCGGTTCGCCCGCTGGCTGACCGGGCCGGGAGGCGTGCCGCCGGAACACATAAGGCTGTTGCTCTCCCCGCTCGACGGCGTGGAATCGCTCGACTGGTCCGGCTCGCCGGAGCTGGAGGCCCTGCGGGGGACGTGCCGGGAGGCCACCGAGGTGAACGCCAGATCCGCGCTTCTGGACGAACTTCCCGAATGCGACGGCGACTTGCTGTGGATCTTCTGGGCCGGGCACGGTTACACCGACCCGCGGAGCGGTGAGCTGATGCTCCCCTGCGCCGACGCCACGCGCGGCCAGATCCGCCACCTCAACCTCGATTCCGCTCTGCGCTGGTGGAACACCGACCGCGTCACGCACCGCCGCTTCCCGCTCCAGGCGGCCCTGGTGGACGCCTGCCGGGTCGGCGCGCCGCGCGACTCCCGCTGGAACTTCGGCAGCGTCAACTACGGGGGCGGCGACATCGTCCCCGGCCGGCGGCAGTTCCGGCTGTACGCCTCCCGCGAGGGCGAGGCCGCGCAGAACGACGCCGAGCGCGGCGCGGGGCGGTTCACCGAGGCGCTCCTCGGCGAACTGGGCGGACGCTCCGTGGAAGAGGGCGTCACCGGACTCGCCGACACCGCCCGGTCCATCCACCGCGCCTTCGGCGAACTGCGCGAGCGCGGCGAGGGCTGGCAGCTTCCGCAGTTCCTCGTCGACCGGGACTGGGACGCCTGCTCCTTCCTCGACGAGGACCAGCCCGGGGTGGCGCTGCCGCGCGCGGCCCGCCTCGACCAGACCGCCTGGGACGACCTCGGCAAGCTCTTCGCGGGCCGCGACCTGCCCCGGTGCGCCTACGAGGCCTACCTGTGGGCGTTCCGGGTGACGGGCTGCGCGGCCCCGCTCGAAGGCGGACTGCCCGGCGACACCCTGCTGGCGGTGGCCTCGGACCTCGACGCACGCCACGGCGGGGCGGACGGGATGCCGCTCGCGGTGCCCTTCGTACGGTTCCTCGGCGAACGGGCCGGCGGCGTCGACGAGCGGTGGGCGGCCCGGCTGCACGACTGGGTGAGCACGACCCTGCGGAGGCTCGCCCTGCCCGTGCTCCCACCGCCGCCCGAGCCTCCGCGCAGAACGGCCCTGCACGTGCGGCTGGAGCCGCCGCCGGGCGGCGAGGACGGGTTCCTGGCCCGGATGTGGCTGCGGAGGGACGAGCCCGGGCGTGCCGGCGAGGAGGAGGGCGCGGAGTTCCGCCGGCGGGACGTGTCCGAGCACATCTGGGAGTCGGAGGGCGAGCCCGTCCGGCTGGACGCGATCCGCGAGGAGCTCGTACGCCAACTCCTGGGCGCCGGACGGGCCTCGGGCGGGCACGCCGAGGCCGGGACGGTGTCCGGAGCGGTGGAGCGGATCGAGTTCCACGTCCCGTACGAACTGCTGGACCTCGACTTCGACCAGTGGCCGGTCCCGCGCGGCCCCCGCGGGCGGACCAGGGCCCTCGGGCTCGTCTACCAGGTGGTGGTGCGCTGCCCGCAGGAACGCGAGGACACCGCCGCCGAGTGGCGGGGCAAATGGCGCTGGCTGTGGGCCCAGGGCGGCAAGCACGCCGACGCGGTCCGGGTGGTGGCCGACGCCGAGGCCGACGACGGGCTCGGCATGGAGCTGGGGGCGGGCCCGGCGCCCGCCTGCGTACTGGCGCACACGCGGGGCCGGATACGGACGGAGGCGGTGGTGGAAGCGGTGCTGGAGGGCGGAGTCCCGGTGGCGGTATGGCGCCGCCCCGGCGCGGCCTCCTCCACGGGGGTCCCGGTGCCGCCGGGGGCCCCGGACCTGCTCGCCCTGCTCGCGCCGGCCGGAGCCGACGGATGCCCCGACCCCGGCGCACTCGACGTGCTCGCGCTGCCCGCGCGCGTACGGGAGGTGCGCCGGGCGGCCTTCGCCGGGGCCGCGGGCGCCCCCGGAACCAGTCGTCAACAGGCCGTGGGGGCAGACCGGTTGGTCCTCCTGTGGGACGATCCCGACGACACCATCACCCTGCGATCCCTGGCCTGAACCCATCGACACCGGCACCGACACCCACAGCGACAGCGGCAGTGACAGCGGCAGTGACACCGAGAGGGAGGCACAGGCAGTGGCGAAGGACTGGTGGCTGTACCACGGGACCGGCGAGGCCGCCGAGCGCCGGGCCAGGCTGGAGGTCGGACCGCCACCGCCCTGGCGCGATTTCACCGGCGTCCCCGACCCGGGGTACACGCCCCCCGGCTCCGAGGGGTCGGCCTGGGAGCGCACCTGGCGGCGCGGCGAAGGCTACGCACCCGACGAGCCCGAGAAGGACGTGGTCAACACCGCCCTGCACCTGCGCAGGCCGCTCCTGATCACCGGCAAACCGGGTGTGGGCAAATCCACGCTCGCCTACAGCATCGCCGCCGACCTGGACCTGGGCCCCGTACTGCACTGGCCGATCACCAGCCGCACCGTCCTGCGCGACGGGCTGTACCTCTACGACGCGATCGGGCGGCTGCAGGAGGCCGGGCTGGAACAGCTGCGCACCCCCGGCGCGGCCCACGGGGCCGTGGGTGCCGCCGGGGTCGCGGGGGTCACCGCGGCCACCGGGGCCGCCGGAAGCACCCCGGCCCCGGCCCCTGCCGCCGCCGGCGGCCCGTCCATCGCCCGCTACCTGCGCCTGGGCCCCCTCGGCACGGCCCTCCTGCCCCAGGACCGCCCGCGGGTCCTGCTCGTGGACGAGATCGACAAGAGCGACATCGACCTCCCCGGGGACCTCCTCACCGTCTTCGAGGACGGCGGCTTCGTGATCCCCGAACTCGCGCGGCTCGCGAAGGAGGACCCGACCGTGGCCATCGGCACCGACGACGATCCGGACGCCGCCGTCCGGATCTCCGAAGGCCGCGTGCAGTGCCGGTACTTCCCCATCGTCGTCCTCACCAGCAACGGCGAACGCGATTTCCCGCCCGCGTTCCTGCGCCGCTGCGTCCGGCTCCACCTCGAACCGCCGAACATCGACAAGCTGGCCCGCATCGTGCGCGGCCGGCTCGGCGTGGACATCGAGAACAACAGCGAGTACCGCGAGCTCGTCCAGAGCTTCCTCGAACGGGCCGAGGACGGCGACCTGGCCACCGACCAGCTCCTCAACGCCATCCAACTCCGCCTGGCCGGAGCCTGGTCCGCCCCCGACGAACGCGAACGCTTCCTCGCCACCGTCATGCACCACCTCACCGGGCCCTCCGCGTGATCGAGAAGCTCCTCGCCGCCTTCGCCGAAGGCGCCGGGGAAGGCGGCCCCCGATCCGGAGTCGGCGCGGAGGAGATCGCCGACATCCTGTGGCTGGCCACCCGGGTCGACGCGGCGGACCGTCCGCCGCCCGCCGGGCCGCCGCCGACGGATCCGGCGCCCGAGCCGTTCGTCGTGGAACCACCTTCCGGTGGACCGGAGTTACGTCCGGGACGCCGGGCGGACGAGCAGACGGCCGCCCAGTTCTTCCCCCTGGCCGGACCCCGTCCCACCACCCCGCGGGGGCAGGACGGACAGGCCGCGGGCGCCGCCCGGGCGACCGGGGCCACCCGCCGCCGGGGCATCGCCCTGCGCCTGCCGCGCGCCCCCTCCCTCGACGATCCGCTCGCCCTGATGCGCGCCCTGCGCCCCGTGGGCCGACGCAACATCGGCGGCCCGGGCGAGGAGTTGGACGAACAGCTCACCGTGGAACGCAGCATCGAGCGGATGGTGCTCACCCCGGTCCTGCGCCCCGCGGAGAGCCGCTGGCTGGACGTGGCCCTCGTCGTGGACGCGCACCACTCGATGCTCCTCTGGTCCGACCTGGTGGAGGAGGTCCGCGGGGTCCTCACCCGCAGCGGAGTCTTCCGCGACGTGCGGACCTGGCGGCTCACGGGCACCGGACCCGGCGGCACGCCCATGGTCGCGCACGGGCCCGACACCCCGCCCCGCAACCCCCAGGAGCTCGCCGACCCGGCGGGCCGACGGCTGATCCTGGTCCTCTCCGACACGGTGGCCGGGGGCTGGCGCGAAGCCCCGCTGCGCGCAGTGCTCCGGCAGTGGACCGTGCACAACGCCGTGGCCGTGCTCAACGTCCTGCCCGAGCGGCTCTGGACCCGCGGCGCGGTCAGCCCCGTCCCCTTCGCGGTCCGGGCGGACCGGCCCGCGGCCGCCACCCGCTCCTGGCAGCGGGTCCCGATGGTGCGGCGGGCGCGCGGGGGCGGCGCGTTGGTCCCGGTGGTCGGCATCGCCTCCGGGAGCCTGGCCCGGCTGATACGCGTGGTGTCCGGGGACGGACGCTGGCGCCGGCTGGCCTGCCTGCGGCTGGACGCGGAACCCAAGGGCGAGGCGGCGTACGAGACCCCCGAGGCGGCGAAGGGCTTCCCGGGCCCCCTGGAGGTGATCGAGCGCTTCCGCGCGAACGCCTCCCCGACCGCGCAGAAGCTCGCCGCGCACCTGGCCGCCGTACCGCTGACGCTGCCCGTGATGACCCTCGTACGGCGCTCCCTGCTGCGGGACTCCGAGCACAGCCACCTCGCGGAGGTGGCCCTGGGCGGGCTGTTCGCCCCCTGGGGCGCGGAACAGGCCACGGAGCGGGCCAGGTTCGAGTTCCTGCCCGGCGTCCGGGAGGCCCTGCTCGGCTCCCAGCTGCGCGGGGACGTGGCCGAGGTGCAGGAACTGGTCCGGCGGCGGGTGTGGGAGTACATGGCCCAATACCCGGGCACGGGCCGGGACTTCCCCGGGGTCATGGTCACGGACGGCGAGACGGGCGGCCGCGAGGTTCCGCCGGAGGAGATCCCGTTCGCGACGGCGGCCCGGCCGAATGCGGGTCCGGCCGGCCGCGTGGTGCGAGTCCGCTTCGAGCGGTTCGACGAGCCCCAGTCGGTCGGTGTGCTGCTGTCCCCGCGTCTGGTCCTGGCGGTCGGGGACCGGCGGGACGTCGGCGCCACCGCCTGGGTCCGGGGGGACGGCGGCGAGGCCGCCTGCGTCGCGCTCTGGTGGGACAACGCCGCGCCCACGGTGTTCCTGCTGCTGGCCGACGAGGACCTGGTGGACCAGGGGAGCCTGCGCCCGCCGCAGTGGGCCGAAGGCGCCGGGGAGGGTGGCCGGCTGCGCGTCGACGGTTTCACCGACCAGGGCGAGCCGGCCTCGATGATCGGCGAGGCACCGCCCTACGAGGGGGAGCGGAACGGGGAGATCGTCCCGCTCGCTTCCGAACCGCAGGCCTGGACCCACCAGTTCGTCGGAGCCGCGGTCTCCCGCGGCGGGCGGCTGGCCGGGATCGTGCACACCGTCATGCCGGACCGGATGGTGTTCCTGTCGGGACGAGCTCTGCTCGAACAGCCGGGATTCCGCGAGGTGTTGATGGCGCACGTGCGCGAGGGGAGCGAGCTCTCCGGCCTCGTCCTCGCGGTACGGGCCGAGGTGGGCATGTGGCCGGTCGAGCGGTCCGTGCAGCAGGAGATGGTCGAGCTCCTCATGCAGGCGAAGGCGCAAGCCGGTGTGACCGGGTGGATCGCCCCCCAGCGGGACGGGATCGTGCTCGTCACGGCCGAGGATCCGGACGGGCTGGGGAAGGCGGGGAGGCTGCTGAACGAACTTCCCGGCGCCTTGTCGCGACTGCGCACGGGCTCCGACGGGGCGGAGGTCTCCCTGGCCGTGGCCATGGCCCGGGGCAGGTTCACGGCCGACGCGGGCGGGAGCGGGGCACGCGGTCCGGCGGTGGACGAGGCCGCGGGGCTGGTCCGCCGGCAGGCTGTCACCGGGCGGCTGAACCGGCTGACCAGCGGGGCGATCGTCCTGGCGATGGGGGACTCGCTGTGGGGCGTCGCGGGTCTCGACTCGATCCTCGTCCAGCGGATGGATCCCGACGTCGACCCGGACGTCGCTCCGGAGGGGCCGGCCGGCCGTGGGCGCGTGGTGGTCGGTCCGCCGTCGTGGTTCTGTCTGGAGACCCCCGCGGACATGGCCCGGGCCCTGATCGACGCCGGGCTGAGGATCGAGGACCAGGCTCCGGACTGGGCGCACTGCGGGTACGGGGCCACGGCCGCCGATCCGACGGGATGCATCGGCGTCCGGATCTGGCGCCGCGGCCGCTGCCTGGCCCACCTGGAACCCGCCGAACAGGAGGAGGCGCTGGCGGAGTTCGGGCCCGGAGTGGACATCGATCTGCGGGGCACCACCTTCGGCGGAGGCCTGCTCGAACGCGTACTGAGCCGGATGCGCAGCCGGTCGACGGGACATGTCCGCTTGGGCGTCGCGGCCTTCGACCGAGCGCGCTTCCTCGACCCCTGGAGCACGGCGGGAGCCGAGTTCGAGGACCGGGCCTCCTTCGACCGGGCCGTCTTCGACGAGCGGGCACGGTTCGAGACCTCCCGCTTCAGGGCGCAGGTCTCCTTCGGGCGTACGGTCTTCCGCCGCGGCGCCGCCTTCGAGGGGAGCACCTTCGACCGCGAGGCACGCTTCGGCAGGGCGGACTTCGGCGACGTCGCGATCTTCAGGGACGCCCTGTTCGCACGGGGTCTCGACATGGCCTGGGCGGAACTGTGGAAGGAGGCGCTCATGAGCGGGATGAGGGTGCGGGGGACGGCCGATTTCGCGGACGCGGTCTTCCACGGCGGGAGCGAGTGGGTCCGCACCGCCTTCCTCGGGCCGGCCCTCTTCAAGCGCACCGTGTGGAGGCGCCCCGCCGTGTTCGAGGGGGTCCGCTTCGAGGGCCCGAGCTTCTTCGACCGTGCCACCTTCGCGGACAGTGCCCGCTTCGCGAACGTGGTCTTCGCGGAACGGGCGACCTTCGACCGGACCGACTTCGCGGGCCGGGCCCATTTCGTGGAGGCCTCGTTCGCCGACCTGTCCGCGCTTCCCCCCGAATGGCCCGTTCCGCGGAACGAGACGGGTGCCCTCTCCTTCTCCCTGCGGCCCCCGCGGGGCGACTCACAAGGGTGAACCGACTCCAGCCCGGCCGGGCCTACCCGCCCCGCCGGAGCAGGAAGAACAGGCTCGGCCCGAAATCAAGGGCGGCCAGCGGCCCCTGGACGCGGCGTTCGACGGCGAGGAGGCGCTCCTCGCCCACGCTCCGCTTCAGCCGGCCGCTGCGCATGTTGGACACGGACAGCTTGTCCTCGACGCGCAGTCCGGCTTCGGTGAACTGCCGTACGACGGTGTCCGGATGGTGGTTCACGAAGGGGATGCCGCCCTCGGCCGCCTTCTCGGCGGAGCGGATGTCCACGGGCCGGCGCGGGACCCCGCGCAGCCGCTTCGCGTAGCGCAGCTTGTTCAGCATGTGCGCCGAGTTGGCGACCTCGATCAGCGCGCGGGCGCCGGGCTTCAGTACGCGGGCGATCTCGCGCAGCGTCGGGCCGGGGTCGGGCAGGTGGTGCATGACGCGGATCATGGAGACGAGGTCGACGGAAGCGTCGTCCAACGGGATGTGCCCGGGACGCATGTGGTGGGCCGTGACACCGGGGTGGTCGGCGAGGAGCCGCCCCGCGATGCCCACGTGCTTGGCGCTCGGGTCGAACATCATGACCTGATCCGCGTACTCCTTGAGGACCGGGCTCAACCGGCCGAATCCGCCGCCCACTTCGCAGATCAGCCCATACCGGCTGCCGTCGTGGCGTGCGATGAGCCGCCTGACCGCGGCTATCTCCGCGGCGTGTTCGTAGTCCCGCCCGTTCCAGTAGGCGACGTAGTCCTCCGACTCGTCGTCGTACTGGTCGCCCCGCGTTTCGCCGCCGTCCATGTGCTTCCCCCCGGTGTGCGCCTCGGGCGCATCATCCCGGCGGCCCGGGGAGGAGGGAACGGCTCCGAAGCGTGGTGCGTGCAC
>NZ_JBSGXB010000028.1:0-41939 GCF_053609185.1 Streptomyces sp. NPDC054956
GATCCCCGGATCCCCGGATCCCCGGGACCCCGAGACCCCGCGCCCCGGCCGGTGGCCGCCCGGCGGGCGGTCAGTTGCCCGCCACGTCCTTGACCGCCACCGGGACCGGGGTCGAGCCGGAGATCAGCTCCAGGGTGAGGCCGGCCGTCGCGGGCGTCTCGATCAGCTCGGCGAGCACCGCCGCCACGTCGTCGCGCGGGACCGGCCCGCGGCCCGTCCGGGCCTCCAGCCGGACCAGGCCCGTCCCCGCGTCGTCGAGGAGCGAGCCGGGGCGCAGCACCGTCCACTCCAGGCCCAGGCGGGTGCGGACGTGCTCGTCGGCCTCGCCCTTGGCGCGGAGGTAGGCGTCGAAGACCTCGTCGCCCTCGTGGCGCGGGTCCGCGCCCATCGAAGAGACCATCAGGAAGCGGCGTACGCGGGCCCGTTCCGCCGCGTCCGCGAAGAGCACCGCCGCGCCCCGGTCCACCGTGTCCTTGCGCCCGGCGCCGCTGCCGGGACCCGCGCCCGCCGCGAACACCGCGACGTCCGCGCCCTGCAGGATGCCCGCCACGTGCTCGACCGAAGCCGACTCCAGGTCGCACAGCACCGGTTCGGCGCCCGACTCCCTGAGGTCGTCGCCCTGTGCCGGATCGCGGATGATGCCCGCGACCTCGTACCCGCGCGCGGCGAGCAGGCGCTCCAGCCGCAGCGCGATCTGACCGTGTCCACCCGCGATGACGATGCGCATGTCCCGACCGTACGACGACCCGGGCGCCCGCGCCCGCGAACGCACGGCGAACTCTCAGGTGCCGGGCTCCGTACGGCCCTGCCGGGGCAGGTCCAGGGCCACGGCGACGGCGGAGTCGCAGTACTCCCGTACGGCACTCGTACGGGCTACCACCCGCCCGCGGTGGATCACGATCCGGCTGTACGCCAGGGACAGCACGCTCGCGATCCGGTCCCCGCGCACGGCGAGGAGCTCCGCCGGGAAGCCGGCCTCCACCCGCACCTCCGGCAGCCCCATCGCCTCGCGGGCGGCGGCGCTGACCGAGTGGTAGGCCTCGGTGGCGCGGAGCCCGCCCTGGGAGGCCAGGAGGTACGCGGCTTCGAGCGGGTCGCCGCGTCCGACGGGATTGCCCGCGTCCCGCAGGGCCCCGCTGCCGGCGGCGACGCGGACCCCGGCGGCGCGCAGCAGCCGTACGGGGGCGGTGCGCAGTCCGCGGCGCTCCAGGGCGGCGCAGTCGCCCTGGGGGAGGCAGGTCACCCGTACGCCCGCCGCCGCCAGCTGGTCGGCGGCCCGGTGGGCCGCGTCCAGCGGGAGCCGGGACAGTCCGCCGCAGGGGCCGATGGAGACGCCCGGGCGCAGTCCGCCGGCCATGGCCGCGAGCCGGGACAGGCGGGCGGGGTCGTCGCCGTCGGTGTGCAGGTCGACGGGGCAGCCGTGCTCGGCGGCGAGTTCCAGTACGGCTTCGAGGAAGCCCGTCGGGTCGGGGTCGAGGTCGGGGCAGCCGCCGATGACGGAGGCGCCCATCTTCACGGCGTCGCGCAGCATGGCGAGCCCGTCCGCGCCGGCCACCCCGGTCAGCAGCCGGGGGACGGCGACGGTGGTCAGGTCGGTGAGCCCGCGCAGGGAGCGGCGGGCCTGGAGCACGGCCTCCAGGGGGCCGAGGCCGTGCACGTCGCCGATCCGCACGTGGGACCGGACGGCGGTGGCGCCGTGGCCGAGCTGGAGCAGGGCGGCCTCGGTGGCCCGGCGCTGCACCTCGTCGGGGGTGTAGGAGACGGGCCCCTCGCTGTCGGCGGTCAGTGCGGTGTCCCCGTGGGAGTGGGGCTCGGCGGGGGCGGGGAGCAGGAGGTAGCCGCCGAGGTCGACGCGCGAGGCCGCGGGGGCGGGCAGGCTGCCGGCCGTGCCGACGGCCTGGATCCGACCGCTGCCGAGGCGGACGTCGACGGTGCGGCCGTCGGTGAGGCGGGCGCCGGTCAGGAGGAGGGTGGCGGACTCGGCCGCCGCCGGGCCGGGGTTCCCGGGGGCCCCGCCGGGGGTGCTCCCGGGGCCGTGGGAGCGGCCGTGGGGGTGGCCGTGGCCCTGTGACTGCCCGTCGCCGGCCGGGCGGTTGCGCGGGGAGTGGGACGGCGGCTGCGGCTGGCTGTCGGACATCGCGCTCCTGCGGTGGCTCGGGCGGTTCCTGGGCCGTGGCCGCGGCCCGCGGCCCAAGATCACGCAGCGTGCTCAGAGCCTAGGGGGCAGGGATGCTCGCTTCGGGGAAGAGGGCAATAGTCGTACCGGTGCGTCTGGAGGGACCGGGGTGTGACACCGGACACCTTCCGGGGTGAAAACCGCCCCGAGAGCCGTTCCGGGATGATCGGGAAAGGCGGCGGCCTCGCTCCGAGCCCAGGCCCCGCAAAGGATTTGGGCGATCGGCGGACGACCGTGTAATGTCTTCCTCGCTCGCCCCAATAGCTCAGTCGGTAGAGCGTCTCCATGGTAAGGAGAAGGTCTGCGGTTCGATTCCGCATTGGGGCTCTGGTGAGAGAGGTTCCCCACCCTCGGGTGGGGAACGGATCTCATCAAAGCGGCGTAGCTCAGTCGGTAGAGCAAGCGGCTCATAATCGCTGTGTCACCGGTTCAAGTCCGGTCGCCGCTACACACAGTAGCCGATTGCGGGGTCGGTCTCCCGGTCGGCTACTCTTGTATGCGTTCATCCGTCCCAATTTCCGTCAAGGAGCACTCACGTGGCTGCCACCGACGTCCGCCCGAAGATCACGCTGGCCTGCGTGGAGTGCAAGGAGCGGAACTACATCACCAAGAAGAACCGGCGTAACAACCCGGACCGTCTTGAGATGAAGAAGCACTGCCCGCGTTGCAACTCGCACACCGCGCACCGCGAGACCCGCTAACAACTGGCGAAGTCTCGTACAACAGGCACCGTCATGAGGTCGTCCCCGTCATTGGGGGGCGGCCTTGTGTCGTTTCATCAGATCGTTTCAACAGGGAGGTAGGGAGTCATGGCGCTCGACCAGTCCTTCGTGGGGCGGAGCTACCCGCCCACCGATCCGTACGAGGTCGGCCGGGAGAAGATCCGCGAATTCGCGGTAGCGGTGGGTGACGCCAATCCCGTCTACACCGACCCGGACGTCGCCAAGGCTTTCGGTCACCTCGATGTGATCGCCCCGCCGACCTTCGTGTTCGCCATCACTTTCGCGGCGGCCGGCCAGGTCGTCGAGGACCCGCAGCTGGGGCTGGACTACAGCCGCGTCGTCCACGGCGATCAGAAGTTCGCCTACTCGCGCCCCGTGCGGGCCGGTGACCGGCTGACGGTGACCTCGACCATCGAGGCCGTGAAGTCGCTCGCGGGCAACGACATCATCGACATCCGCGGCGAGGTCCACGACGAGACCGGCGAGCACGTGGTGACGGCGTGGACGAAGCTCGTCTCGCGGGCGCCGGAGCCGGCGGCCGAGCCCGTTGCCGCCGCCGAGCCCGCGTCCGCTGCCGCTCCCGCACCCGAGGAGGCCTGAGATGGCTGCCCAGATTCAGTACGACGCGGTCGAGGTCGGCACCGAGCTGCCGGCGGCGTCCTTCCCCGTGACGCGGGCGACGCTGGTCCGGTACGCGGGTGCGTCGGGCGACTTCAACCCGATCCACTGGAACGAGAAGTTCGCCACCGAGGTCGGGCTGCCGGACGTGATCGCGCACGGCATGTTCACCATGGCCGAGGCGGTCCGCGTGGTCACCGACTGGGTCGGCGACCCGGGTGCCGTCGTGGAGTACGGCGTGCGGTTCACGAAGCCGGTCGTCGTCCCCAACGACGACACGGGCGCGCTGATCGAGGTCACGGCGAAGGTCGCGGCGAAGCTCGACGACAACCGCGTACGGGTCGACCTGACGGCGATGAGCGCCGGGCAGAAGGTGCTGGGGATGTCGCGCGCGGTGGTCGTCCTCGCGTAGTACGTGCCTGTGGTCCTGCGGTCCTGCGGTCCTGCGGTCCTGTGGTCCCGTGGCCCGCGGTGCGTGGAGCGTACGGCGTGGGACGCGGCCGCAGTGCGTGATCCGCGACCCGCAGTGCGCGCTCCCGTTGCTGCCGAAGGCTCTGGCCGGTGGATGAATCCGCTGGTCAGAGCCTTTTTGGTGTCCGTGTCCACCAAACGGTTGCGAAGTTAGTGATTGAGCACTAACTTTGAGGGCATGGCAAGGATGAGTGCGGAAGAGCGGCGCGAGAGCGTCATTCGGGCGGCGATGAGCGAGTTCGCCCGGGGCGGGTACTACGGGACCTCCACCGAGGCGATCGCCAAGCGCGTCGGGGTGTCGCAGCCGTACCTGTTCCGGCTCTTCCCGAACAAGCAGGCGATCTTCCTCGCCGCCGCCGCCCGCTGCATGGAGGACATCCGGCTCGTCTTCGAGGAGGCCGTCAAGGGCCACCACGGCGAGGATGCCGTCCAGGTGATGGGGGTGGCGTACATGCAGCTGATCGCCGAGCAGCCCGACAAACTGCAGATGCAGCTCCAGACGTACGTGACCGTCGCCGCCGCCGAAGCCGCCGGGGAACCGGAATTCGGGGAGATGGTGCGGGCCGCGTGGATGGAGCTGTGGGACACCGTCCACGTGCCGCTCGGTGCGGACGTGGGCGAGACGACCACGTTCCTCGCCTACGGAATGCTGATCAACACCCTGTCCGCCATGGGTTTCCCGGCCGGGCACCGGGTCTGGGAGGGGTGCTACCCCTCCGTCCACCCGAAGCCGCAGCCCAAGTCCGAGGTCGAGCCCAAGGTGGCGCCCAGGGCGGAGTCCGAGGCGGAGTCCGGGGCCGAGCCCAAGGCCTAGCCCGCGCTCGGCGCGAGTCGCACTCCGGGCCCCGGCCCGGGTGGCGAGCGGAGTACCCGGCACCGCCCGGGAAGCGCCGGCCCCGACAGGGGCCCGGCGGGTCCGGGGGGTCGAGTGGTCGGCAGGCCCGGTGCTTGCGCACGATCCGATCAGGGCCGAGTTCTGTCCGTGAAAGTTAGTGATCAATAACTAGTTTTGGGGGAGCAGTGCAAGACACCAAGCTTCGCGGGCCCGCGATCTGGGCCCTGGTCATCACCGGGGCCGCCAGCTTCATGGCCGCGCTCGACAACCTCGTCGTCACCACCGCGCTCCCCTCCATCCGGGAGGACCTCGGAGGGAAGCTCGAGGACCTGGAATGGACGGTGAACGCGTACACGCTCACCTTCGCCGTCCTGCTCATGTTCGGCGCGGCCCTCGGCGACCGGTTCGGACGCCGGCGGCTCTTCATCGCGGGGCTCGGCGTCTTCACCG
Organism: Streptomyces sp. NPDC054956; assembly: GCF_053609185.1. Lineage (NCBI taxonomy): Bacteria > Bacillati > Actinomycetota > Actinomycetes > Kitasatosporales > Streptomycetaceae > Streptomyces > Streptomyces sp. NPDC054956. The sequence goes on from NZ_JBSGXB010000028.1 coordinate 5,273, forward strand.
CCGCCTCGGCTGCGGCGGCCCTGTCGCCCGGCATCGAGGCGCTCATCGCGGCCCGGGCCGTCCAGGGAGTCGGCGCGGCGATCATGATGCCGCTCTCGCTCACCCTGCTGACCGTCGCCGTTCCCGCCGCCCGCCGCGGCATGGCCCTCGGCATCTACGGAGCCCTCACCGGCCTCGCCGTCGCCAGTGGACCGCTCATCGGCGGCAGCCTGACCGAGCACATCTCCTGGCAGTGGATCTTCTGGCTGAACGTGCCCATCGGGCTCGCCCTGATCCCGCTCGCCCGGCTGCGCCTCGCCGAGTCCACCGCCCCGAAGTCCAAGCTCGACGTCCGGGGAACGCTGCTCATCAGCGGCGGGCTCTTCGGGATCGTCTACGGCCTGGTCAACGCCAATGCCGACGGCTGGACCAGCACCCCCGTCCTGACGGCGCTGATCGCCGGAGTCGTGCTGGTGGGCGGCTTCATCCACCACGGGTTCCGCAACGACAATCCCGTACTGCCCATGCGGCTCTTCCGTGACCGGGGCTTCTTCGGCATCAACATGGCCAGCCTGCTGATGTTCGCCGGGATGTTCGGCTCGATCTTCCTGCTGAGCCAGTTCTTCCAGGGCGTCCTCGGCTACTCGCCCACCGAAGCCGGGCTGCGGATGCTCCCCTGGACCGGCATGCCCATGATCGCCGCGCCGATCGCCGGCATCCTCTCCGACCGGATCGGCAGCCGCCCCGTCGTCGTCGCCGGGCTGGCGCTCCAGGCCCTCGGCCTCGCCTGGTTCGCCACGATCCTGGGTACGGACGTGGCCTACGCGGACCAGCTGCCCCCGCTGATCATCAGCGGCATCGGCATGGGGCTCTTCTTCGCCCCCGCCTCCAACGCCCTCATGTCCACCGTCGCCCGTGCCGACCAGGGCAAGGCCTCCGGTGCCAACAGCGCCCTGCGCGAAGTCGGCGGAGCCCTCGGCATCGCCGTCCTCGCCTCCGTCTTCTCCTCCCGTGGCGGCTACGAGTCCGCGCAGTCCTTCACCGACGGCACCATCCCCGCCACCTGGATCGGAGCCGTGGTCGTCGCCGTCGCGGCCGCCCTGGCCCTGCTCCTCCCCGGCCGGGCGAAGGAGAAGGCCCAGGCCGCCGAGGCCTCGGAGTACGGGCAGGACCCGGCGCGGGAGCAGGCGGACCCGGCGGTGGCCCTGACCGTCGCCCCCGTCCCCGCCCTGGAGAAGACGGCCGCCACCCGCTAGGGTCCGGCCGGCCTGCCGGGGGCCGCGCGGGGCGCGGCCCCCGGAACCGCAGCGGGAGAACAGCACGAAGATCCGTACGACTCGTCGCCGAGGAGCAGCCCGTCATGCCCGACATCCCCTGGTCCACGCCCACGCAGGCCGGCCCCGACGCCGAGGTCTACGTCATGGCCTCCCGGTTCGAGACCGAGAGCCTCGCCGGAGCCCTGAAGTTCTTCCTGAAGGCCCCGGGCATCGTCCGCCAGATCCGCAAGGCCCCCGGCGCGCACGGGGTCGCCCTGCGGGCCCGGGTCTTCAGCCGGACCTTCCTGACCCTGTCCGCCTGGGAGGACCGGGACGCGCTCTACCGCTTCGCGCGCAGCGAGCCGCACCGCTCCAGCTCGCGGGCCGCCGCCGGGTACATGAAGGAGTCCGGGTTCACCTTCTGGACCGTCCCGGCGAGCGAGCTCCCCATCGGCTGGGCCGAGGCGGAGCGCCGCCTGGCCGAGCAGAAGACGGGTTACTGAGCACCGGCGCACATGCTCACGGCACGACCACGGTCCGTGGCCCCGCCTGGTTGGGGGGACACGGACCGTACTCTTGTCCACGTGCAGGAACTCCACGACGCCCCCCTCGCCCCGCTGACCACCTTCCGGCTCGGCGGGCCCGCCGCCCGCCTGGTCACCGCGACCACCGACGCCGAGGTGATCGCCACCGTGCGCGCCGCGGACGAGAGCGGCACCCCGCTCCTGGTCATCGGCGGCGGCAGCAACCTGGTCATCGGCGACCAGGGCTTCGACGGCACCGCACTGCGCATCGCGACCACCGGATTCACCCTCGACGGGACCCGCCTGGAGCTCGCCGCCGGGGAGAACTGGAGCGACGCCGTGGCCCGCGCGGTCGATGCCGGGCTCGCCGGCATCGAATGCCTCGCCGGGATCCCGGGGTCGGCCGGCGCCACGCCGATCCAGAACGTCGGGGCGTACGGCCAGGAGGTCTGCGACACGATCACCGAGGTCGTCGCCTACGACCGCACGCGCGGCGAGACGGTCACCCTGTCGGCCGCCGAGTGCGCGTTCTCGTACCGCGACAGCCTCTTCAAGCACCAGCCCGAGCGGTACGTCGTCCTGCGCGTCCGCTTCGCCCTGGAGGACGCCGGCGGCCTGTCCGCGCCGGTCAAGTACCCCGAGACGGCCCGCGCCCTCGGCGTGGAGGCCGGCGACCGGGTCCCGGCGGCCCAGGCCCGCGAGACCGTCCTGCGGCTGCGCGCCGGCAAGGGCATGGTCCTCGACCCCGCCGACCACGACACCTGGTCGGCCGGCTCCTTCTTCCACAACCCGATCCTGAGCGACGAGGCCTACGCCGCCTTCCTCGCCCGCGCCCAGGACCGCCTCGGCCCCGACGCCACCCCGCCCGCCTACCCCGCCGGCGAGGGCCGTACGAAGACCAGCGCGGCCTGGCTGATCGACAAGGCCGGCTTCGCCAAGGGCTACGGCGACGGCCCCGCCCGCATCTCCACCAAGCACACGCTCGCCCTCACCAACCGCGGCGAGGCCACCACCGAAGACCTCCTCGCCCTCGCCCGCGAGGTCGTCGCGGGGGTCCACGCGGCCTTCGGCGTCACCCTCGTCAACGAGCCGGTGACGGTCGGCGTCAGCATCTGAGGAGTCCCGGCCCGCCCATGCTCTGTCCCCTGCACGGGGCCGGTACGGATCCCACCCGGCTGGTGGGACGCACGATCAGGAGGGTCGTCGCGTCCTGGCACATCAGCGACGGCGAACGATCCGAGGCGCCCCTCGACGTCTGGCTCCTCGACAGCGACGGGGAGTCCACCCGGATCACCACCGGGTCCGACGCCTGCCTCATCGTGGAATCCGTCTCGCCGCACGAGCCCTACGACATGGGGGAGTGGGGCCGCATCGAGGTCGGCGAGGACCTCGGGGACCACCCCTTCCTGCGCCACCTCGGCGAGACCGTCGAATCGGTCGCCGAGTACGCGCTGCCCGCGCAGGGCCGCACCCACCTGGAGATCGGCTTCCCGGACGGCGCGCGGGTGCGCGCCGACTGCCACGAGGGCGACCTGCGGCTCACGCGCTGACGGGCAGACCCGTCACCGGGCCCCTACGAGGCGATCCAGTGGTCGATCCCGGCCAGCAGCTTGTCCTGTACGTCGCCGGGCGCAGCGCTGCCCCGCACCGACTGGCGGGCCAGCTCGGCGAGCTCCTGGTCCGTGAAGCCGTGGTCGCGGCGGGCGATCTCGTACTGGGCCGCGAGCCGGGACCCGAACAGCAGCGGGTCGTCCGCGCCGAGGGCCATGGGGACCCCGGCCTCGAAGAGGGTGCGCAGCGGGACGTCCTCGGGGCGCTCGTAGACCCCGAGGGCGACGTTGGAAGCCGGGCAGACCTCGCAGGTGATCTGCCGGTCGGCGAGCCGCTGGAGCAGCCGGGGATCCTCGGCTGCCCGTACGCCGTGCCCGATCCGGGCGGCGTGCAGATCGTCGAGGCAGTCGCGGACGGAGGAGGGGCCGGTGAGCTCGCCGCCGTGCGGGGCCGCGAGCAGGCCGCCCTCGCGGGCGATGGCGAAGGCCCGGTCGAAGTCGCGGGCCATGCCGCGGCGCTCGTCGTTGGAGAGGCCGAAGCCGACGACCCCGCGGTCGGCGTAGCGGACGGCGAGCCGGGCCAGGGTGCGGGCGTCGAGGGGATGCTTCATGCGGTTGGCGGCGATGAGGACGCGCATGCCGAGGCCGGTCTCGCGGGAGGCGGCGTCGACCGCGTCGAGGATGATCTCGACGGCCGGGATCATCCCGCCGAGGAGGGGGGCGTAGGAGGTGGGATCCACCTGGATCTCCAGCCAGCCGCTGCCGTCCCGTACGTCCTCCTCCGCGGCCTCGCGGACCAGGCGCTGGATGTCCTCGGGCTCGCGCAGGCAGGAGCGGGCGGCGTCGTAGAGCCGCTGGAAGCGGAACCAGCCGCGCTCGTCGGTGGCACGGAGCTTCGGCGGCTCGCCGGCGGTCAGCGCGTCCGGCAGCCGGACGCCGTACTTGTCGGCCAGCTCCAGCAGGGTCGACGGCCGCATCGAGCCGGTGAAGTGCAGGTGGAGGTGGGCTTTCGGCAGAAGCGTGAGATCGCGTACGTGCTCCATCCGGTGATCCTGCCGCACTTGTCCCCCGATCGGCAGCCCGATTCCCTGAACGGGAGCTTGCCCGAACAGAAATTCTGGGTACCGGGCGCCTGGGCTGTGGGTGTGCCGGGAACGGCCGAGCGGCGGCTCCCCCGTGGGGAACCGCCGCTCGGACCGGGCTGCGAACCGCCGGAGGCCTAGGCCTTGGCCTCCGCCAGGAGCTTCTGGATGCGGGAGACGCCCTCGACCAGGTCCTCGTCGCCCAGGGCGTAGGAGAGGCGCAGGTAGCCGGGGGTGCCGAAGGCCTCGCCGGGCACGACCGCGACCTCGGCCTCGTCCAGGATCAGGGCCGCGAGCTCGACGGAGGTCTGCGGACGCTTGCCGCGGATCTCCTTGCCGAGGACGTCCTTGACCGCCGGGTACACGTAGAACGCACCCTCGGGGGTCGGGCAGAACACGCCGTCGATCTCGTTCAGCATCCGCACCATCGTCTGGCGGCGGCGGTCGAAGGCGGTGCGCATCTCGTGCACGGCCTCCAGGTTGCCGGAGACGGCGGCCAGCGCCGCGACCTGGGCCACGTTGGAGACGTTGGAGGTGGCGTGCGACTGCAGGTTGGTCGCGGCCTTGACGACGTCCTTCGGGCCGACGATCCAGCCCACCCGCCAGCCGGTCATCGCGTACGTCTTGGCGACGCCGTTGACGATGATGCACTTGTCGGCCAGCTCGGGAACGATCGCCGGGAGCGAGACGAACTTCGCGTCGCCGTAGACCAGGTGCTCGTAGATCTCGTCGGTCAGGACCCACAGGCCCTTCTCGACGGCCCAGCGGCCGATCGCCTCGGCGTCGGCCTCGGAGTAGACGGCGCCGGTCGGGTTCGACGGGGAGACGAAGAGGACGACCTTCGTGCGCTCGGTGCGGGCCGCTTCGAGCTGCTCGACGGAGACGCGGTAACCGGTGGTCTCGTCGGCGACGACCTCGACCGGGACGCCGCCCGCGAGACGGATCGACTCCGGGTAGGTGGTCCAGTACGGAGCCGGGACGATGACCTCGTCACCCGGGTCCAGGATCGCCGCGAACGCCTCGTAGATCGCCTGCTTGCCGCCGTTGGTCACCAGCACCTGGGACGCGTCGACCTCGTAGCCGGAGTCGCGCAGCGTCTTCGCGGCGATGGCGGCCTTCAGCTCGGGCAGACCGCCGGCCGGGGTGTAGCGGTGGTACTTCGGGTTGCGGCAGGCCTCGACCGCGGCGTCGACGATGTAGTCCGGGGTCGGGAAGTCGGGCTCACCGGCTCCGAAACCGATCACCGGACGCCCGGCGGCCTTGAGGGCCTTGGCCTTGGCGTCGACGGCGAGGGTGGCGGACTCGGAGATGGCACCGATGCGGGCGGACACGCGACGCTCGGCGGAAGGCGTTTCAGAGGTCATGCGGCCAATCGTCCCAGACGCCAAAGAAGCGCCGCACGCCGTTTCAATTACCGGACGCGGCGTCTCCGGATGGCGCTGTTCGACGTCAGGGCCCGGACCACGTACACTCAACCGTCGTTGGCCCTCGTCGGCCGCTGCAGAACGTGAGCACACCGTGCACCCGTCTGTATGCGGTAGGTTGGGGCACGCAAAGGGTCGTAGCTCAATTGGTAGAGCACTGGTCTCCAAAACCAGCGGTTGGGGGTTCGAGTCCCTCCGGCCCTGCTCCACACTCCTTCTTCGGACGTGTGTGCGCAGGTACGTACTTAGATGCAGTGCCGTGCGGCGCAACCGGGCGCGGCTACGGCCACGACCCGGATTCAGGTGAGAGACGTGACGGACGCCCTGGGCTCCATCGACATGCCTGACGCCGAGGACGACACTCGCGAGAAGAAGGCCCGCAAGGGCGGCAAGCGCGGCAAGAAGGGCCCTCTGGGCCGGCTCGCGCTGTTCTACCGCCAGATCGTCGCGGAACTCCGCAAGGTTGTATGGCCCACTCGCAACCAGCTCACGACGTACACCACTGTGGTGATTGTCTTCGTCGTCATCATGATCGGTCTGGTGACCGTGATTGACTATGGGTTCCAGGAAGCCATCAAGTTCGTCTTCGGCTGATCCCCGCGGAGGGCGGCGCCTTGATGGGTGCCGCCCGTTTTCGCATGTTCGACCACCTTTTGTATCCAGGAAGAAGCAGCCACCGTGTCTGACCCGAACCTGAACGCGAGCCCCGACTCCGTCGAGTCCGTCGAGGACGCGCTCGACATCGTCGAGGCTGCAGACGCTGTGGAGCCCGACGAAGCCGAGCTCGCCGACGCCGAGGCGGGCATCGCCGCCGAGGAGGCAGCGCTGCACGTCGAGGGCGAGGTCGACGCCGAGGCCGAGGACGACGCCGAGGTCGAGCCCGCGGACGACTCCGACGAGGACGTCGACGTGGAGGCCGAAGAGGCTTCCGACGAGGACGAGACCGACGAGGACGAGGACGACGCCGCCCTGGCCGAGGCCGACGCGGAGGCCGTCGACGCCGCCGACGCCGAGCCCGCCGAGCCGGTCGACCCCATCCAGGCCCTGCGCGACGAGCTGCGCCTCCTGCCCGGCGAGTGGTACGTCATCCACACCTACGCCGGCTACGAGAAGCGCGTGAAGGCCAACCTGGAGCAGCGCGCCGTCTCGCTGAACGTCGAGGACTTCATCTACCAGGCCGAGGTGCCCGAGGAAGAGATCGTCCAGATCAAGAACGGCGAGCGCAAGAACGTCCGGCAGAACAAGCTGCCCGGTTACGTTCTCGTCCGCATGGATCTGACGAACGAGTCCTGGGGCGTCGTCCGCAACACGCCTGGTGTCACCGGCTTCGTGGGCAACGCGTACGACCCGTACCCGCTGACCCTGGACGAGATCGTCAAGATGCTCGCCCCGGAGGCTCAGGAGAAGGCCGCCAAGCTTGCCGCGGAAGAGGCCGGCCTGCCCGCGCCCTCCGTCAAGCGCACCATCGAGGTCCTGGACTTCGAGGTCGGCGACTCGGTCACCGTCACCGACGGCCCGTTCGCGACGCTGCAGGCGACCATCAACGAGATCAACCCGGACTCGAAGAAGGTCAAGGGTCTCGTCGAGATCTTCGGCCGCGAGACCCCGGTCGAGCTGAGCTTCGACCAGATCCAGAAGAACTGATCCACAGCCTTCTGGCACACGCTTCCGGACAGGTCAGATTGCCCGCTTGCGGGCGGTCTGACCTGCTCGGTTTTTAGCCCCGCGCCGATACCCGTTATCGTGGTGCGGTATGCCTCCATCCGGATGACCGGATTGGCGGCGCGAAACTCTCACTAGGACCCGGAGAGAGCAATGCCTCCCAAGAAGAAGAAGGTCACGGGGCTTATCAAGCTCCAGATCAAGGCCGGTGCGGCCAACCCGGCTCCGCCGGTCGGCCCCGCGCTCGGTCAGCACGGCGTCAACATCATGGAGTTCTGCAAGGCCTACAACGCCGCGACCGAGTCGCAGCGTGGCATGGTCGTGCCGGTGGAGATCACGGTCTACGAAGACCGCTCCTTCACCTTCATCACCAAGACGCCGCCGGCCGCGCGCCTCATCCTGAAGAGCGCGGGCGTGGAGAAGGGCTCTGGCGAGCCGCACAAGACCAAGGTCGCGAAGCTTACGCGTGACCAGGTCCGCGAGATCGCCACGATCAAGCTCCCCGACCTGAACGCCAACGACCTGGACGCGGCCGAGCAGATCATCCGCGGCACCGCCCGTTCCATGGGCATCACGGTCGAAGGCTGATTCAGCCACCCCCAGCACCATCAGTGGTAGGGCCAAGCGCTGGTCCGCACCACGACTCCACGCCTGATCACAACACAGGAGCAGAAGTGAAGCGCAGCAAGACTCTCCGCGCTGCGGACGCCAAGGTCGACCGGGAGAAGCTGTACGCCCCGCTCGAGGCCGTCCGTCTCGCCAAGGAGACCTCCGCGACCAAGTTCGACGGCACCGTCGAGGTCGCCTTCCGCCTGGGTGTAGACCCGCGCAAGGCCGACCAGATGGTCCGTGGCACCGTGAACCTCCCGCACGGCACCGGCAAGACCGCCCGGGTCCTGGTCTTCGCGACCGGTGACCGTGCTGCGGCCGCGGAAGCCGCCGGCGCCGACATTGTCGGCGACGACGAGCTCATCAACGAGATCGCCAAGGGCAACCGCCTCAACGAGTTCGACGCCGTTGTCGCCACGCCGGACCTCATGGGCAAGGTCGGCCGCCTCGGCCGCGTGCTCGGTCCCCGTGGCCTGATGCCGAACCCGAAGACCGGCACCGTCACCATGGACGTCGCGAAGGCTGTCACCGAGATCAAGGGTGGCAAGATCGAGTTCCGTGTCGACAAGCACTCGAACCTGCACTTCATCATCGGCAAGGTCTCCTTCTCCGATGACAAGCTGGTCGAGAACTACGGCGCGGCCCTCGACGAGATCCTTCGTCTGAAGCCGTCCGCCGCGAAGGGCCGCTACATCAAGAAGGCCGCCCTGAGCACCACCATGGGCCCCGGCATCCAGCTGGACCCGAACCGCACCCGCAACCTCCTCGTCGAGGAAGACCCGGCCGCGGTCTGATCGGACTGAGCCTCCGGGCTCCGGCCCCCAGGGCCCGCCGTAACGGTCTGAACGGGCCCTCCGCCCCCCTCAGGGGAGCGGAGGGCCCGTTTCCGTATCCGGGGCCACCGGATCCGCCCCGGGCCTCCAGGGGCCCGTGGAGCGGATTTGCTTGACATCGGGTGGTTCGCGTACGCTTCCGGAGAAGCCAAAGACCGCTGGTCGTTGCCGTGCCTGCAAGGGTGCGGTGGCCGAAGGATCCGCTAGCTGCGGACGTCCTGCGCAGGTGACCTTGGAAAGTTCCCGGAATTCGTTCCGGTTGAGCTACGCCCTGGCGCCTGCGCCGGGGCGTTTCGTATTTATGCCCCTTCTGAGCGGTCCTCATCACCCGGAAGGAGGCCGACGCACTATGCCGACGCCCAACAAGGCTGCCGCGGTAGCCGAGCTCAAGGACGCGTTCCAGAGCTCGAACGCCGCCGTGCTGACCGAGTACCGGGGTCTCACCGTCGCGCAGCTCAAGACGCTGCGTCGTTCCCTCGGTGAGAACGCCCAGTACGCCGTGGTGAAGAACACGCTGACCAAGATTGCGGCCAACCAGGCCGGGATCACCGCGCTGGACGAGCACTTCGCTGGTCCGACCGCGGTCGCCTTCATCACCGGTGACCCGGTGGAGTCGGCGAAGAGCCTGCGTGACTTCGCCAAGGAAAACCCCAACCTGATCATCAAGGCGGGTGTCCTTGATGGTAAGGCGCTCTCCGCCGATGACATCAAGAAGCTTGCGGACCTCGAGTCCCGCGAGGTTCTGCTCAGCAAGCTGGCCGGCGCGTTCAAGGGCAAGCAGTCTCAGGCTGCCTCGCTCTTCCAGGCGCTGCCGTCGAAGTTCGTCCGCACTGCGGAAGCGCTTCGCGTCAAGCTCGCCGAGCAGGGCGGTGCCGAGTAATTCGGCTCGCGCATTGATCCGCGCCGCCTAGTGCGCGGGTCGCAGCGGGCCGTTACGCCCGCCTCTCTATACATCCGGCACCTGCCGAATTAGTGGAAGGATCGCCCATCATGGCGAAGCTCTCTCAGGACGACCTCCTCGCCCAGTTCGAGGAGATGACCCTCATCGAGCTCTCCGAGTTCGTGAAGGCGTTCGAGGACAAGTTCGACGTCACCGCCGCCGCGGCCGTCGCCGTTGCCGGCCCCGCCGCCGGTGGCCCGGTTGCCGACGTCGCCGAGGAGCAGGACGAGTTCGACGTCATCCTCGATGGCGCCGGTGACAAGAAGATCCAGGTCATCAAGGTCGTGCGCGAGCTCACCTCCCTGGGCCTCAAGGAGGCCAAGGACCTCGTCGACGGCGCTCCGAAGCCGATCCTCGAGAAGGTCGCCAAGGAGGCCGCTGACAAGGCTGCCGAGTCCCTCAAGGCTGCCGGCGCGTCTGTGACCGTCAAGTAACACCTCTGGGGCCTCTCTGAGGCCTCAACCAAGGGCGATCACCCGTAAGGGTGGTCGCCCTTTGGCGTACCCAGAGTGCCTGACTTGCCCCTGTCTCGTTGGGGAGTAGGGTGATCTTCGTTGCTCCGCAGCGGGGTCCCAGGGTGATCCGCACGGAGCAGGGGGCCTTGACGAACGGGACGCGGCGCGCAATTCTCAGATCCGTCGTGAGATCGGCCGTTCGATCCGGGATCCGAGGCATGGATCGGGTCGGTATCGGGCATGGATCGACTACGAAGAGGGCAGTACTGTTACGCGCTCTGTGTGCGGAGCCGAAGCGTTGGACGCAGTGTTCAAACGACATGGGGAAGGCCTGTTGCCGGTTTCCGGAAACCTGGTCTGGACATCAGTGAGCCAAGTGGCTACACTGACCCTTTGCGCTGCCTGTTAGCTGCCCCCTGCCCGTCGCCAGGGGCATGCCCACGCATGAGCACACTTGATTGATCGTCCTGACCTGGTCTTTTTGGCCGGATCGGGGTCGCTTGTCTTCTGTGTCAGCTGGGACCGGTACGCGCGTAGTGAGTCCGAGCCCTCGGAAGGACCCCCTCTTGGCCGCCTCGCGCAACGCCTCGACCAATACGAACAACGGTGCCAGCACCGCCCCGCTGCGCATCTCCTTTGCAAAGATCAAGGAGCCCCTCGAGGTTCCGAACCTCCTGGCGCTGCAGACCGAGAGCTTTGACTGGCTGCTCGGCAACGCCGCCTGGAAGTCTCGCGTCGAGTCGGCGCTTGAGAGCGGACAGGACGTTCCCACCAAGTCCGGTCTGGAAGAGATCTTCGAGGAGATCTCGCCGATCGAGGACTTCTCCGGGTCGATGTCGCTGACGTTCCGCGACCACCGTTTCGAGCCGGCGAAGAACTCGGTCGACGAGTGCAAGGAGCGCGACTTCACGTTCGCGGCGCCGCTCTTCGTCACCGCCGAGTTCACGAACAACGAGACCGGAGAGATCAAGTCTCAGACGGTCTTCATGGGCGACTTCCCGCTCATGACCAACAAGGGCACCTTCGTCATCAACGGCACCGAGCGTGTCGTCGTGTCGCAGCTGGTCCGTTCCCCTGGTGTCTACTTCGACTCCTCGATCGACAAGACGTCCGACAAGGACATCTTCTCCGCCAAGATCATCCCGTCCCGGGGTGCCTGGCTGGAGATGGAGATCGACAAGCGCGACATGGTCGGTGTCCGCATCGACCGCAAGCGCAAGCAGTCCGTCACCGTCCTCCTGAAGGCTCTCGGCTGGACCACCGAGCAGATCCTCGAGGAGTTCGGCGAGTACGAGTCCATGCGCGCCACCCTGGAGAAGGACCACACACAGGGCCAGGACGACGCGCTGCTCGACATCTACCGCAAGCTGCGTCCGGGCGAACCGCCGACCCGCGAGGCCGCTCAGACGCTGCTCGAGAACCTCTACTTCAACCCGAAGCGCTACGACCTCGCGAAGGTCGGCCGCTACAAGGTGAACAAGAAGCTCGGCGCGGACGAGCCGCTGGACGCCGGCGTGCTCACCACCGACGACGTCATCGCGACCATCAAGTACCTGGTCAAGCTGCACGCCGGTGAGACCGAGACGACCGGCGAGTCCGGTCGTTCGATCGTCGTCGAGACCGACGACATCGACCACTTCGGCAACCGTCGTCTGCGCAACGTCGGCGAGCTCATCCAGAACCAGGTCCGCACGGGTCTGGCTCGTATGGAGCGCGTCGTCCGCGAGCGGATGACGACCCAGGACGTCGAGGCGATCACGCCGCAGACCCTGATCAACATCCGGCCGGTCGTCGCCTCCATCAAGGAGTTCTTCGGCACCAGCCAGCTGTCGCAGTTCATGGACCAGAACAACCCGCTGTCGGGTCTCACCCACAAGCGCCGTCTGTCGGCGCTTGGTCCCGGTGGTCTGTCCCGTGAGCGGGCCGGCTTCGAGGTCCGAGACGTTCACCCGTCGCACTACGGCCGCATGTGCCCGATCGAGACCCCTGAAGGCCCGAACATCGGTCTGATCGGCTCGCTCGCGTCCTACGGTCGCGTCAACGCGTTCGGTTTCGTCGAGACCCCGTACCGCAAGGTCATCGACGGTGTCGTCACCGACGACGTCGACTACCTGACGGCCGACGAGGAAGACCGCTTCGTCATCGCCCAGGCCAACGCCGGCCTGAACGACGAGATGCGCTTCACCGAGAACCGCGTGCTGGTCCGCCGTCGTGGCGGCGAGATCGACTACATCGCCGGCGACGACGTCGACTACATGGACGTCTCCCCGCGCCAGATGGTGTCCGTCGCGACCGCGATGATCCCCTTCCTCGAGCACGACGACGCCAACCGTGCCCTCATGGGCGCGAACATGATGCGCCAGGCCGTTCCGCTCATCAAGGCGGAGGCGCCGCTCGTCGGCACCGGCATGGAGTACCGCTGTGCGGTCGACGCCGGTGACTCGATCAAGGCGGAGAAGGACGGTGTCGTCCAGGAGGTCTCGGCCGACTACATCACCGTCGCCAACGACGACGGCACGTACACCACGTACCGCGTCGCCAAGTTCTCCCGCTCGAACCAGGGCACCTCGGTCAACCAGAAGGTCATCGTCAACGAGGGTGACCGCATCATCGAGGCGCAGGTGCTCGCCGACGGTCCGGCGACCGAAGAGGGCGAAATGGCCCTCGGCAAGAACCTGCTCGTCGCGTTCATGCCCTGGGAAGGCCACAACTACGAGGACGCGATCATCCTGTCGCAGCGCCTCGTGCAGGACGACGTCCTCTCCTCGATCCACATCGAGGAGCACGAGGTCGACGCCCGTGACACCAAGCTGGGCCCCGAGGAGATCACCCGGGACATCCCGAACGTCTCCGAGGAGGTCCTGGCGGACCTCGACGAGCGCGGCATCATCCGCATCGGTGCGGACGTCGTCGCCGGCGACATCCTGGTCGGCAAGGTCACGCCCAAGGGTGAGACCGAGCTGACCCCGGAGGAGCGCCTGCTCCGCGCGATCTTCGGTGAGAAGGCCCGCGAGGTGCGTGACACCTCGCTCAAGGTCCCTCACGGTGAGATCGGCAAGGTCATCGGTGTCCGCGTCTTCGACCGCGAGGAGGGCGACGAGCTTCCTCCGGGCGTGAACCAGCTGGTCCGCGTCTACGTCGCCCAGAAGCGCAAGATCACCGACGGTGACAAGCTCGCCGGCCGCCACGGCAACAAGGGTGTCATCTCCAAGATCCTTCCGATCGAGGACATGCCCTTCCTTGAGGACGGCACGCCGGTCGACATCATCCTGAACCCGCTGGGTGTCCCGTCCCGAATGAACCCGGGACAGGTCCTGGAGATCCACCTCGGCTGGCTCGCCAGCCGCGGCTGGGACGTCTCCGGCCTCGCGGAGGAGTGGGCCGAGCGACTGAAGGCCATCGGCGCCGACCGCGTCGAGCCCGGCACCAACGTCGCCACCCCCGTGTTCGACGGTGCCCGCGAGGACGAACTCGCTGGCCTGTTCGAGCACACCATCCCGAACCGCGACGGTGACCGCCTGGTCCTCCCGTCCGGCAAGGCGCGTCTGTTCGACGGCCGCTCCGGCGAGCCGTTCCCGGAGCCGGTCTCGGTCGGCTACATGTACATCCTCAAGCTCCACCACCTGGTCGACGACAAGCTCCACGCTCGGTCGACCGGTCCGTACTCGATGATCACGCAGCAGCCGCTGGGTGGTAAGGCGCAGTTCGGTGGCCAGCGCTTCGGTGAGATGGAGGTGTGGGCGCTCGAGGCTTATGGCGCCGCTTACGCCCTCCAGGAGCTCCTGACCATCAAGTCCGATGACGTCACCGGTCGCGTGAAGGTCTACGAGGCCATCGTCAAGGGCGAGAACATCCCCGAGCCGGGCATTCCCGAGTCCTTCAAGGTGCTCATCAAGGAAATGCAGTCGCTCTGCCTCAACGTGGAGGTGCTGTCCTCGGACGGCATGTCCATCGAGATGCGCGACACCGACGAGGACGTCTTCCGCGCGGCGGAGGAGCTCGGTATCGACCTGTCCCGGCGTGAGCCGAGCAGCGTCGAAGAGGTCTGACGGGCCTGACGGGGGGCTCGCTCAAGAGCCCCCCGTCATCCCCGGGACCGTTCAGACCATGATTGAGACTCGACCCCGAAAGAGGGATTGACGCACAGTGCTCGACGTCAACTTCTTCGACGAGCTGCGGATCGGCCTTGCCACCGCGGACGACATCCGAACCTGGTCGCACGGCGAGGTCAAGAAGCCGGAGACCATCAACTACCGCACCCTCAAGCCCGAGAAGGACGGACTCTTCTGCGAGAAGATCTTCGGTCCTACCCGGGACTGGGAGTGCTACTGCGGCAAGTACAAGCGTGTCCGCTTCAAGGGCATCATCTGTGAGCGTTGTGGCGTCGAAGTCACGCGCGCCAAGGTGCGCCGCGAGCGGATGGGCCACATCGAGCTTGCCGCTCCCGTCACCCACATCTGGTACTTCAAGGGCGTCCCGTCGCGACTGGGCTACCTGCTGGACCTCGCGCCGAAGGACCTCGAGAAGGTCATCTACTTCGCCGCGTACATGATCACGTTCGTGGACGACGAGCGCCGCACCCGCGACCTCCCGTCCCTGGAGGCGCACGTCTCCGTCGAGCGCCAGCAGATCGAGAACCGCCGCGACGCGGACCTCGAAGGCCGTGCCAAGAAGCTCGAGACCGACCTGGCCGAGCTCGAGGCCGAGGGCGCGAAGGCCGACGTACGCCGCAAGGTGCGCGAAGGTGCCGAGCGCGAGATGAAGCAGCTCCGTGACCGCGCCCAGCGCGAGATCGACCGCCTCGACGAGGTGTGGGCCCGCTTCAAGAACCTCAAGGTCCAGGACCTCGAGGGCGACGAGCTGCTCTACCGCGAGCTGCGCGACCGCTTCGGTACGTACTTCGACGGCTGCATGGGCGCCGCGGCGCTCCAGAAGCGTCTGGAGTCCTTCGACCTCGACGAGGAGGCCGAGCGCCTCCGCGAGATCATCCGTACCGGCAAGGGCCAGAAGAAGACCCGTGCGCTCAAGCGCCTCAAGGTCGTCTCCGCGTTCCTGCAGACCAGCAACAAGCCCAAGGGCATGGTTCTGGACTGCGTGCCGGTGATCCCGCCGGACCTTCGTCCGATGGTGCAGCTGGACGGTGGCCGCTTCGCGACCTCCGACCTGAACGACCTGTACCGCCGCGTGATCAACCGCAACAACCGTCTGAAGCGCCTTCTCGACCTCGGTGCCCCCGAGATCATCGTGAACAACGAGAAGCGCATGCTCCAGGAGGCCGTCGACGCCCTCTTCGACAACGGTCGTCGTGGTCGTCCGGTGACCGGTCCCGGTAACCGTCCGCTGAAGTCCCTGAGCGACATGCTCAAGGGCAAGCAGGGTCGATTCCGTCAGAACCTCCTCGGCAAGCGCGTGGACTACTCCGCGCGTTCCGTGATCGTCGTCGGTCCGCAGCTGAAGCTGCACCAGTGTGGTCTGCCCAAGGCCATGGCGCTGGAGCTCTTCAAGCCGTTCGTGATGAAGCGCCTGGTCGACCTGAACCACGCGCAGAACATCAAGTCGGCGAAGCGCATGGTCGAGCGCGGCCGCACGGTCGTCTACGACGTGCTCGAAGAGGTCATCGCCGAGCACCCGGTTCTCCTGAACCGTGCGCCCACGCTGCACCGCCTCGGCATCCAGGCCTTCGAGCCCCAGCTGGTCGAAGGCAAGGCCATCCAGATCCACCCGCTCGTCTGCACCGCGTTCAACGCGGACTTCGACGGTGACCAGATGGCCGTGCACCTGCCGCTTTCGGCAGAGGCGCAGGCCGAGGCCCGCATCCTGATGCTGTCCTCGAACAACATCCTGAAGCCGGCAGACGGTCGTCCCGTCACCATGCCGACCCAGGACATGGTGCTGGGTCTGTTCTTCCTCACCACCGACGGCGAGCTCCGTGACGTCAAGGGCGAGGGCCGCGCGTTCGGCTCGACCGCCGAGGCGACCATGGCGTTCGACAACGGTGAGCTGGCTCTCCAGTCGGCCGTCGACATCCGCTTCCCGGTGGGCACCATCCCGCCGCGCGGCTGGGTGGCCCCGGTCGCCGAAGAGGGCGAGCAGGAGTTCCAGCCGGGCGACAGCTTCCGTCTGCGCACCACCCTGGGCCGCGCGCTCTTCAACGAGCTGCTGCCCGAGGACTACCCGTTCGTCGACTACTCGGTGGGCAAGAAGCAGCTCTCCGAGATCGTCAACGACCTGGCGGAGCGCTACCCCAAGGTCATCGTGGCGGCGACGCTCGACAACCTGAAGGCGGCCGGCTTCCACTGGGCGACCCGTTCGGGCGTCACCGTGGCCATCTCCGACGTCGTCGTGCCCGAGGCCAAGAAGGCCATCGTCGCGGGCTACGAGGCGATGGACGAGAAAGTCCAGAAGCAGTACGAGCGCGGTCTGATCACCAAGGACGAGCGCACGCAGGAGCTCATCGCGATCTGGACCAAGGCGACCAACGAGGTTGCCGAGGCGATGAACGCGAACTTCCCCAAGACGAACCCCATCTTCATGATGGTTGACTCGGGTGCCCGAGGAAACATGATGCAGATGCGACAGATCGCCGGTATGCGTGGTCTGGTGTCGAACGCGAAGAACGAGACCATCCCGCGTCCGATCAAGGCGTCCTTCCGTGAGGGCCTCACCGTTCTGGAGTACTTCATCTCCACGCACGGTGCCCGTAAGGGTCTGGCGGACACCGCCCTGCGTACCGCCGACTCGGGTTACCTCACCCGTCGTCTGGTGGACGTCTCGCAGGACGTCATCATCCGCGAGGAGGACTGCGGCACCGAGCGCGGTCTGAAGCTGAAGATCGCCGTTCGCGGCGAGGACGGCGCGCTGCGCAAGGCCGACGACGTCGAGACCTCGATCTACGCCCGCATGCTGGCCGAGGACGTCGTCATCGACGGCAAGGTCATCGCGCCGGCCAACGTCGACCTCGGTGACGTCCTGATCGACGCCCTGGTCGCCAACGGCGTCGAGGAGGTCAAGACCCGCTCGGTCCTGACCTGTGAGTCCGCGGTCGGCACCTGTGCCTTCTGCTACGGACGCTCGCTCGCCACCGGCAAGCTGGTCGACATCGGTGAGGCGGTCGGCATCATCGCCGCCCAGTCCATCGGTGAGCCCGGTACCCAGCTGACGATGCGTACCTTCCACACCGGTGGTGTGGCCGGTGACGACATCACGCAGGGTCTGCCGCGTGTCGTCGAGCTCTTCGAGGCCCGTACCCCGAAGGGTGTCGCCCCGATCTCCGAGGCCGCCGGTCGCGTGCGGATCGAGGAGACCGAGAAGACGAAGAAGATCGTCATCACGCCCGACGACGGCAGCGAGGAGACGGCCTTCCCGATCTCCAAGCGCGCCAAGGTCATCGTCGGCGAGGGCGACCACGTCGAGGTTGGCCAGAAGCTGACCATGGGTGCCACCAACCCGCACGACGTGCTGCGCATCCTCGGCCAGCGTGCGGTCCAGGTCCACCTGGTCGGCGAAGTCCAGAAGGTCTACAACTCGCAGGGCGTGTCGATCCACGACAAGCACATCGAGATCATCATCCGGCAGATGCTGCGCCGCGTGACGATCATCGAGTCCGGCGACGCGGAGCTCCTGCCGGGCGAGCTGGTCGAGCGGTCGAAGTTCGAGACCGAGAACCGTCGTGTGGTCACCGAGGGCGGTCACCCCGCCTCCGGCCGTCCGCAGCTGATGGGTATCACCAAGGCCTCGCTCGCGACCGAGTCCTGGCTGTCGGCGGCGTCCTTCCAGGAGACGACCAGGGTTCTGACGGACGCGGCGATCAACGCCAAGTCCGACTCCCTGATCGGCCTCAAGGAGAACGTCATCATCGGTAAGCTCATCCCGGCCGGTACGGGCCTCGCCCGCTACCGCAACATCCGGGTCGAGCCGACCGAGGAAGCCAAGGCCGCGATGTACTCGGCCGTCGGCTACGACGACATCGACTACTCGCCCTTCGGCACCGGCTCCGGCCAGGCTGTCCCGCTGGAGGACTACGACTACGGCCCGTACAACGGCTGAGTCCAGTAGGTAGTACGAAGAAGCCCCCCGCCGCTCCGAGAGGAGAGGCGGGGGGCTTCTTCGTTCCCACTGGGGACGCGGGGTTCGGCCGCGGCCCGGTGCGGGGGAGGTCAGGTGCGGCGGCGGCGCACCCCGGCCACCGTGCCCGCGGCCAGGAGCATCAGGCCGAGTGCGCCGGCCGACAGACCCGCGTGGAAACCCCTGGGCGTGAAGGTGCAGGAGACCTTCGTGGTGCCCGGCTTCAGGGCCACCGATACGAGACCGTGGAAGTCCTGCACGGGAGCCGTGCACTGCCAGCCGGGGACGTTCGTCATGGCGAAGACCGCGGTGCCGGTGGAGCCCTTCGGGAGGGTGGCCGCGATGGTGTGGCCGCCCGCGGCGACGTCCGTGGCGCCCGTGGCGGTGAGGCGGGCGACGGCCTTGGTGAGCGCGGCCCGGTCCAGGCAGCCGAAGGGGTGCTCGCCGGCGGTGGCGTTCTGCGTACTGGTCCTCACGGTCACGTCGAGCCGGCCGGAGGCGGGGACCTCGCCGATGCCCTGGACGCCCGTCATGCGGTCGTACAGGGGCCTGTCGGTGCCGCCGGAGGAGAGGGTGCCGTAGAGGGCGGGGGAGTACCAGAAGGCCGTGGAGCCGGGGGTGCAGCGAGCGGAGTAGGTCTGCTCCTCGGCGCTGCCGCCGCGGGTGACCTGCGGGACCTCGTAGACGGTGGCGCCGAGTACGTCCTCCTGGTGGGCGTAGACGCTGTCGGCCGGGTTGGGGGAGGTGTGGTCGCCGGTGCGGACGGTGACCAGCGGCGGGGCCGGGAACTTCGAGCCGGTCCAGGTGTCCGGGGCGGACCCGGGCCCGACCCGCGCGCCGATCGCGAAGATCGCGTCGAGGACGGGGTTGTCGACGCCGAAGATGGTCCGGCCGTCGTTCTTGTAGCCGTAGCCGAGCGGTTCGAGTGCCTTGAAGGTGACCTCGGGCAGGTAGCTGCTGTAGTACTGCGGGCCCTCCGCGCGGAGGGCGAGCGCGTCGTTGTACGTCTGCGGCGAACCCGAGTCCGTCCGGTATGCGGGCCAGCCGTCCACGGAGCGGACCGCCTCGAAGTGGCGGGTGATCGAATCGCTGGAGGTGACGGCCGGCGTCGCCCAGCGCTCGCGCGAGCGGCGGGCGTCGGCGTTGGCCGCGGCGGCCGTGGACTCGGCGAAGACGACCCCGACCATCAGGACGGCGGCCACGGGGACCAGTACGCGGCGCTTCTCGCCGAGCGCCAGCAGGACCAGGGCGAGAAGTGACACCGAGCCGCCGCCGAGCACCGCGGCCCAGGTCGTGCCGCCGAAGTCGTCGGTGTGCCGGAGCACGAAGGTGGCGGCGACCAGCAGGCCGGCGGTCAGCGCCAGGTGCAGCGGGCGCGGCCGGTTGGCCAGCGACAGCCAGGCGATCACCACGACCATCCCGCTGAAGACGAAGGCCTCGCGGTAGGGGTTGCCGTTGGGCACCGCCAGCCCGTGCCACACGTACTGGGTGGGCGGGAACTGGAAGGAGAGGACGACGAGGAGCGTCGCGGCCGCCCACACCAGGCGGGTCCTGCGCGCGACGGCCGTGTTGAGGAGGAAGGACCCGGCCAGGATCAGGCCGAGGGAGGCCACGTACAGCCGGGGACGGCCGCCCCACAGGTAGGTGCCGGGGAGCATGCCCGTCAGGAAGAGCTCGATCCGCACCGGATCGAACGCGGCCGCCCTGGTGGGCTGCGCGGCCCCGCTGGAGAGGAACGACGGCAGGAGGAGCGGGAGCGTGAGCAGGATGCCCGTCGCGGCGGCCGTCCCGGCCCGCCACACGGCGCGCAGCCGCTGCGCGCCGGTCATGTCGAGGACGACCAGGCGGACGGCGAGCAGGACGCAGGCGGCCATCGTCGCCATCATCGCGGTGTAGAAGTTCCCGAACCAGGCGAGCGCGACGAGCAGCGCCACCCCGGGCCAGCGGCGCTGCTCCAGGCACCACTCGACGGCGATGCCGAGGAGCGGGAGGGCCACCAGGCCCCACAGCCACATGGGGATGTACGAGGCGTCGCTGAGGGCCCAGCCGCAGAGGCCGTACACGGCTCCGAGCACGCCCCGCTGCCACCACGGGCCGGGGTGCAGCTTGCCGAGGTACACGGTCATCACGGCGGCGGCGGCGCCCATCGTGACCGGGGTGACGGCGAAGACCGCGAGGTCCACGTTGGCGCGGGGGACGAGGACGGCCAGCCAGGAGAAGGGGTTGCCGAGGTACGTGTAGTAGTCCGACAGGAACTGCTGGCCGAAGCCGCCGCGCCAGGTGAACAGGACGTCACCGGCCGCCTGACCGTGCACCAGGTCCCACAACGCCCGGTGGAAGGGCACGTACTGGTTGGCCTGGTCGTTGATGGCGCGGCCGGTGTCGCCGAAGGGGAAGGTGCCCCGGGCGACCCAAGAGGCGCAGAAGGCACCGGAGGTGAGGAGGAAGGCGAGGAGCGGGCCGTACGCGCGGGCGGCGCGGTGGGGGACCGGGCGGTCCTGACCGGGGGGCGGACTGCTTCGCTTCGCGGGCTCCACGGCCACGGTCCCCAATGCCTTGCTCCCCTGCTGGTCTGCCGCTGTTGCTGTTGTCGCGCACGGAGGTTGGTCGGTCCCCGGATCGTCAGTCTAGGTCGGTGAGGAGGGGGGATGCCCGGGGGCCGGGGGTGGGTTGGGCCCGTCGGGCACGGGGCGGTGCCGGGTGGTGACCTGGCGGGCCGTCATGGCGGTGGCGGGGGTGGCGGGTGGGTGGGTGGTCCGCTCAAGGGTGTTCAGATGGAATTCGGGGTCCGGGAGTTGACGGGTTCTCCGGTCGGGCCGGTCGGTCCGGTCGGTCCGGTCGGTCCGGTCGTCGGGCAGGGGCTGCCATCGAGGTTGACGCTCTCGAGCCGTGGAAGTGGGCGTTGCCGTCGGTGTCGTTGAGCGGACCGGGCGACGGCCGCGGGGGCGGGATGTCGGCGTCGTCGTCGGCGTCGCCGGGACCGGCGGGGAGATGTGGCCCTGGCCTGCCAGGTGTGATGTGCCGGTCTGTCCGGTCTTGTCGATGACGGTGTGGCAGGGCTGGCCGGGTGGCTTGGCGCAGCCGTCGCGGTCGGCGCGACGCGCTGTGCGTACCGCTGCTGACGGTGTGGCGGATCGCTGTGCCGTTCGGCGGGTACCGGGCGCGGTGTGGTGCTCGGGCTACGGGTCGGGTGCACCGCCGCTGCTGGGGCTCCGCCCCAGGCCCCGCGCCTCAAACGCCGGCGGGGCTGGATGGGGCGGGCTGGATGGGCCGGGCTGGATGGGCCGGGCCGGGCTCGCGGTGAGGACGCCGGCACGTCGACTCCGCCGACCGCGCGTCCCTACCAGCTCCGCCAGTTCCGCCGGCCGCGCGTCCCCGCCAGCCGCGTGGGCCTGTGGGTCTGTGGGCCGCGTGGCACTGTTTGCCCCACGGCCCTGTCGACCCCACGGCCAGGCAGGCCCGCCGCCCCCGCGGCCTCGCCGCCCCCGCGGCCCCGTTGGCCCATGGGGGTGTCGGTACAGCCCCGCCAGTCCGGGTGGATGTGCCGCCGTGGTCATGTGGGTACTGGGGTGGCGTCGGGCTGGGCCCCACGGTGCCGGGGCAGCGTCGCCGGGGCTCTGTGGACGGCGGGCGGTGGCGTTGCCAGGGCTCTGCGGGCCCTCGGGTCGTGGCGCAGCCGTGGGGGAACGGGGTAAGGGGGGCGCGGGGCCGGGCCCGCCCGGTCCGTGATGCCTGTGTGCGTGCGCCGGCGGTCCGGGGAGGAGTCGGACGTCTTCGCCTGGCTGCCGAGTGACCGGGCCTCGGCTGCTGCTCCTCCGGGTTCTGTCCGGACGGGTCCGCCCCACCACGGGTCGGCGCGCTCCGGGTGGGTGGCGGTACGGATCAGAGCGACCAGGGGTGAGGGCGGCGCCGGGGGTCCGGTCGGTCCCGTACGACGTAGAGGACCGCGCGGTGCGGGGTGTGCGCGCTTTGGGGCCGTCCTGCGTGGGGCGCTACTAGCGGGTGTCGGGCCCGTCCGCCAGGTCCCGCGGACTGGCGGCGTCCGCAATCTCGACGGATAGGGGAGCGGGGCGGCCCACCACGGCGGCGGGCTCCTCGTGGACCAACAGGGCGGGAGGTCCGCTGCCGGGCCGGCCGCAGGAGCGGCGCGTCCTTTGTGGGCAGGCGGCTGTGGCGCGCCCCCTCCACGGCGGGCTTGGTTGTGGTGCCGCGCTGTGGGGACGTGCGTCGCCGTTGCGCGGGGTCTGGGGCGGAGCCGGGGGCTCGGTACCTCCCAGCGGTCCCTGCGCGGAGCCGGGTCCTCGCAGGCCCGGGGCGTTGGCGGGCTCCTCCGCCGAGCCCGGTCCTCGCAGGCCTGCGGTGCATGCGGGCTCTTCCGCCGAGCCGGGCCACGCAGGTCGGCGGGGCGGTGTTGGTTCCGGGGGCTGTGAAGGCGGTCGCCGGGGGTGGGGGTGGGCCCCGGGCGGGGTGCTGTGGGGGTCGGTGCCTAGCACACCTGCGCCACATGCGCACATCGGAGGGGGTGCGGGTGGGGTTCGGCCTTGGGGCTGCTGGCCTGCGGGTCCTTCGGTGGTGTGGGGTCGGGGCTTTTGTTTTGACCGGAGTGGATGCGGTAGGTACGCTCAGACCTTGTGCCTGGGGTGTGCCTGGGCTCCTGTGCGTGTCCATCAACCGCACTTGAGCCGTATCGGCCACTGCGATTCATGCGTTTCCACGCTTGCGTGGAGGTCCGCCGGATCCGACACACCCGACCGCGTGGGTCGGCAAATGTTCCAGGTTAGCTTCACTACACGGCACACAGAAACCGGAGAAGTAGTGCCTACGATCCAGCAGCTGGTCCGTAAGGGCCGGCAGGACAAGGTCGAGAAGACAAAGACCCCCGCGCTTGAGGCCTCGCCCCAGCGTCGCGGTGTCTGCACGCGTGTGTTCACGACCACCCCGAAGAAGCCGAACTCGGCGCTCCGTAAGGTCGCGCGTGTGCGTCTGACCTCCGGCATCGAGGTCACCGCTTACATTCCGGGTGAGGGACACAACCTGCAGGAGCACTCGATCGTGCTCGTGCGTGGTGGCCGTGTGAAGGACCTGCCGGGTGTTCGTTACAAGATCATCCGCGGTGCGCTTGACACCCAGGCTGTCAAGAACCGCAAGCAGGCCCGCAGCCGCTACGGCGCCAAGAAGGAGAAGTAGAAATGCCTCGTAAGGGCCCCGCCCCGAAGCGCCCGGTCATCATCGACCCGGTCTACGCATCTCCCCTGGTGACGTCGCTCATCAACAAGATCCTCCTGAACGGCAAGCGCTCCACCGCCGAGCGCATCGTTTACGGCGCCATGGAAGGCCTCCGCGAGAAGACCGGCAACGACCCGGTCATCACGCTGAAGCGCGCGCTGGAGAACGTCAAGCCGTCCCTCGAGGTCAAGTCCCGCCGTGTCGGTGGCGCGACCTACCAGGTCCCCGTCGAGGTCAAGCCGGGTCGTCAGTCGACCCTGGCGCTCCGCTGGCTCGTGGGTTACTCCCGCGCCCGTCGTGAGAAGACCATGACCGAGCGCCTCATGAACGAGCTGCTCGACGCCTCGAACGGTCTTGGCGCTGCCGTCAAGAAGCGTGAGGACACGCACAAGATGGCCGAGTCCAACAAGGCCTTCGCGCACTACCGCTGGTAGTCCCAACCCACATCGAGACCGAGAGAAGACTGAGCCGATATGGCTACCACTTCGCTTGACCTGGCCAAGGTGCGCAACATCGGCATCATGGCCCACATCGACGCGGGCAAGACGACCACCACCGAGCGCATCCTGTTCTACACCGGTGTGTCTTACAAGATCGGTGAAGTCCACGACGGCGCTGCCACGATGGACTGGATGGAGCAGGAGCAGGAGCGCGGCATCACGATCACGTCCGCCGCGACGACCTGCCACTGGCCGCTCGAGGACGTCGACCACACCATCAACATCATCGACACCCCGGGTCACGTTGACTTCACGGTCGAGGTGGAGCGTTCGCTCCGCGTCCTCGACGGTGCCGTCACCGTGTTCGACGGTGTCGCCGGTGTGGAGCCGCAGTCCGAGACCGTTTGGCGTCAGGCGGACCGCTACGGCGTCCCGCGCATCTGCTTCGTCAACAAGCTCGACCGCACCGGTGCCGAGTTCTTCCGCTGTGTCGACATGATCACGGACCGCCTCGGCGCCACCCCGATCGTGATGCAGCTGCCGATCGGCGCCGAGATGGACTTCCAGGGCGTCGTCGACCTGGTCCGCATGAAGGCCCTTGTCTGGTCCGCCGAGGCCTCCAAGGGCGAGATGTACGACGTCGTCGACATCCCCGCCTCGCACACCGAGCTCGCCGAGGAATGGCGCGCGAAGATGGTCGAGGCCGTCGCGGAGAACGACGACCAGCTGATGGAGCTCTTCCTCGAGGGCGTCGAGCCCACCGAGGAGCAGCTCTACGCGGCCGTGCGTCGTATCACCATCGCGTCGGGCAAGGGTGGCGGCACCACCGTCACCCCCGTGTTCTGCGGTACCGCGTTCAAGAACAAGGGCGTCCAGCCCCTGCTCGACGCGGTCGTGCGCTACCTCCCCTCGCCCCTGGACGTGGAGGCCATCGAAGGCCACGACGTCAAGGACGCCGAGGTCGTCGTCAAGCGCAAGCCGTCGGACGCCGAGCCGCTGTCGGCCCTCGCGTTCAAGATCGCGAGCGACCCGCACCTCGGTAAGCTCACCTTCGTCCGGATCTACTCCGGTCGCCTGGAGGCCGGCACCGCGGTGCTGAACTCCGTCAAGGGCAAGAAGGAGCGCATCGGCAAGATCTACCGCATGCACGCGAACAAGCGTGAGGAGATCGACTCGGTGGGCGCGGGCGACATCGTCGCCGTCATGGGCCTCAAGCAGACCACCACTGGTGAGACGCTGTGTGACGAGAAGAACCCGGTCATCCTGGAGTCCATGGACTTCCCGGCCCCGGTTATTCAGGTCGCCATCGAGCCCAAGTCCAAGGGTGACCAGGAGAAGCTGGGTGTTGCCATCCAGCGTCTCGCGGAGGAGGACCCCTCCTTCCAGGTTCACTCGGACGAGGAGACCGGCCAGACCATCATCGGTGGTATGGGCGAGCTTCACCTCGACATCCTCGTCGACCGCATGCGTCGCGAGTTCAAGGTCGAGGCGAACGTCGGCAAGCCGCAGGTCGCGTACCGCGAGACGATCCGTACGGCCGTCGAGCGTCACGACTACACCCACAAGAAGCAGACCGGTGGTACCGGTCAGTTCGCGAAGGTGCAGATCGCGATCGAGCCCATCGAGGGCGGCGAAGCGGCGTACGAGTTCGTGAACAAGGTCACCGGTGGTCGTATCCCGCGGGAGTACATCCCGTCGGTCGACGCCGGTGCGCAGGAAGCCATGAAGTTCGGCATCCTCGCCGGCTACGAGATGACTGGCGTCCGCGTCATTCTTCTCGACGGTGGCTACCACGAGGTCGACTCCTCCGAACTCGCGTTCAAGATCGCCGGTTCGCAGGCCTTCAAGGAGGCCGCGCGCAAGGCGTCCCCCGTACTGCTCGAGCCCATGATGGCCGTTGAGGTCACCACGCCCGAGGAGTCCATGGGTGATGTCATCGGTGACATCAACTCTCGCCGTGGCCAGATTCAGGCCATGGAGGAGCGTCACGGTGCTCGCATCGTGAAGGGCCTCGTGCCGCTTTCGGAGATGTTCGGCTACGTCGGAGACCTCCGCAGCAAGACCTCGGGTCGCGCCAGCTACTCGATGCAGTTCGACTCCTACGCCGAGGTTCCCCGGAACGTCGCTGAGGAGATCATCGCGAAGGCCAAGGGCGAGTAACTCTTCCGAGTACACGCTTTAGGCTTGTCACCGGAGCCTCTGGGGCAACAGGAGCAACCCTCCTCGTTGCCCCGGGGGAACCGGCTATCCAGCAAAGATCACCTGGCGCCGATGAGTAAGGCGTACAGAACCACTCTCCAGGAGGACCCCCGTGGCGAAGGCGAAGTTCGAGCGGACTAAGCCGCACGTCAACATCGGCACCATCGGTCACATTGACCACGGTAAGACGACCCTCACGGCCGCCATTACCAAGGTGCTGCACGACGCGTACCCGGACCTGAACGAGGCCTCGGCCTTCGACCAGATCGACAAGGCTCCTGAGGAGCGCCAGCGCGGTATCACCATCTCCATCGCGCACGTCGAGTACCAGACCGAGGCGCGTCACTACGCCCACGTCGACTGCCCCGGTCACGCGGACTACATCAAGAACATGATCACCGGTGCCGCGCAGATGGACGGCGCGATCCTCGTGGTCGCCGCCACCGACGGCCCGATGCCGCAGACCAAGGAGCACGTGCTCCTGGCCCGCCAGGTCGGCGTCCCCTACATCGTCGTCGCCCTGAACAAGGCCGACATGGTGGACGACGAGGAGATCCTGGAGCTCGTCGAGCTCGAGGTTCGTGAGCTCCTCTCCGACTACGAGTTCCCGGGCGACGACCTTCCGGTCGTCCGCGTCTCGGCGCTCAAGGCGCTCGAGGGCGACAAGGAGTGGGGCGAGAAGCTTCTCGGCCTCATGTCCGCTGTCGACGAGGCCATCCCGACCCCGCCGCGTGACACCGACCTGCCGTTCCTGATGCCCGTCGAGGACGTCTTCACGATCACCGGTCGTGGCACCGTCGTCACCGGTCGTATCGAGCGTGGTGTCCTGAAGGTCAACGAGACCGTCGACATCATCGGTATCAAGGAGACCAAGACCACCACCACGGTCACCGGTATCGAGATGTTCCGCAAGCTGCTCGACGAGGGCCAGGCGGGCGAGAACGTCGGTCTGCTCCTCCGTGGCATCAAGCGCGAGGACGTCGAGCGCGGCCAGGTCATCATCAAGCCCGGTTCGGTCACGCCGCACACCGAGTTCGAGGCCCAGGCCTACATCCTGTCGAAGGACGAGGGTGGCCGTCACACCCCCTTCTTCAACAACTACCGTCCGCAGTTCTACTTCCGTACCACGGACGTCACGGGTGTCGTCACCCTGCCGGCCGGCACGGAGATGGTCATGCCGGGCGACAACACCGAGATGACGGTCGCGCTGATCCAGCCGGTCGCCATGGAGGAGGGCCTGAAGTTCGCCATCCGTGAGGGTGGTCGTACCGTGGGCGCCGGCCAGGTCACCAAGATCACGAAGTAATTCGTGTTCTGACCTGGTAGCTCGTTCGATCGAGCACCATGTTTGACAGAGGGGCCCCTTCCCCGTCGTTCACGCGACGGGGGAGGGGCCCTTCGTCGTGGGTACGCGCCCCAAGTCCTGGTGCGGGCACGCGAAGAGGGCCGCACCCGTGGGGGTGCGGCCCTCTCCTGTACGGCGCTTCGCGCGCGGCGGTTACTTCACCCGCAGGGACTCCGTGAACTCGACGCAGGCGGCGTGCTCCGGCAGCAGGCCCGACGCGATGGCGTCGGCCAGCGACGGGGCGGCCTCGTCACGGGCGGACAGCAGCGGGACGTCCGCCGGCCAGTCGATGCCCAGGTCCGGGTCGAGCGGGTGCACCGAGTGCTCACCGGTCGGGTTGTACGTCTCCGAGCAGAGGTAGGACAGCGTGGCGTCGTCGGTCAGCGCGCAGAAGCCGTGGCCCATGCCCTCGGGGATGTAGACCGCGCGGCGGTCCACGTCGTCCAGCCGGACGCCTTCCCAGCGGCCGAAGGTCGGGGAGCCGACCCGCAGGTCCACGATGACGTCGAGGACGGCGCCGCGCACGCAGGTCACGTACTTGGCCTGGCCGCGCGGCACGTCGGCGAAGTGGATGCCGCGCACCACACCGCGCTGGGAGACCGACATGTTCGCCTGCGCCAGGTTCAGCGGGTGCCCGACGACCTCGGAGAGACGGTCGAAGCGGTACCACTCCATGAACATGCCGCGGGGGTCGCCGTGCTGCTGAGGGGTTATCTCGAAGACGCCCTCGATGGAGAGTTCGCGGAACTTCACCGGGAGGCCTCCTCTTCGAGCAGGCCGATCAGGTAGTCCCCGTAACCGCTCTTGGTGAGGGGCTCGGCCAGCGCACGCAGCTGCGCGGAGTCGATGAGACCCGCACGCCAGGCGGCTTCCTCGATGCAGCCGATCTTGAAGCCCTGTCGCTCCTCGATCACGCGCACGAACTCCGAGGCCTGCACCATCGAGACGAAGGTGCCGGTGTCCAGCCAGGCGGTACCGCGGTCGAGGATGGTGACATTCAGCTCACCGGCCTGGAGGTACGCGTCGTTGACGGCGGTGATCTCCAGCTCGCCCCGGGCGCTGGGCTTGAGGTTGCGGGCGATCTCCACGACCTGGTTGTCGTAGAAGTACAGACCCGGCACCGCGTAGCGGGACTTGGGCTTGGCCGGCTTCTCCTCGATGGAGATGGCCTGGCCGTTCTCGTCGAACTCGACCACGCCGTACGCCGTCGGGTCCGCCACCGGGTACGCGAAGACCCGGCCGCCCTTGGAGCCGGTGTGTTCGGCCAGGCGCGTGCCGAGGCCGCTGCCGTGGAAGATGTTGTCGCCGAGGATCAGGGCGACGGAGTCGTCCCCGATGAAGTCGGCGCCGAGCACGAAGGCCTGGGCGATGCCCTCGGGGCGCTCCTGGACGGCGTACTCCAGCCGGATGCCGAACTGCGAGCCGTCGCCGAGCAGCCGCTCGAACTGGTCGCGGTCGTCCGGGGTGGTGATGACGAGGATCTCGCTGATCCCGGCCATGACCAGCGTCGAGAGCGGGTAGTAGATCATCGGCTTGTCGAAGACGGGCAGCAGCTGCTTCGACACTGCCCGCGTCAGCGGCCAGAGTCGTGATCCGGTGCCGCCGGCCAAGAGAATTCCACGCATGGGCCCAACCCTATGCGAGAGCGCCGGAGGTGCGAGTTCCGGCCCGGTAACGGTGTGGGCGGGCGGCCGTGGCGGGGTGGGTGGACGGCTAGACTGTTTGTATTATGCGCATCCTTGTGACCGGCGGCGCCGGCTTCATCGGTTCAGAATTCGTCCGCCAGCAGCTCGGTTCGGACCCCTCGGCTCAGATCACCGTCTTCGACAAGCTGACGTATTCGGGCGTCGAAGCCAACCTCGCCCCGGTCGCGGACCACCCCGGTTACGCCTTCGTCAAGGGCGACATCTGCGACGCCGAGGCCGTCGACCAGGTGATGGCCGGCCACGACGTCGTCGTGCACTTCGCGGCCGAGTCCCACGTGGACCGCTCGATCGCCGGCGCGGGCCCCTTCGTGATGACCAACGTCGTGGGCACCCAGGTCCTCCTGGACGCCGCCCGCAAGCACGGCGTCGGCCGCTTCGTCCACATCTCCACCGACGAGGTGTACGGCTCGATCACCGAGGGCTCCTGGACCGAGGAGTGGCCGCTGGTGCCCAACTCCCCGTACTCCGCCTCGAAGGCCTCCTCCGACCTGCTCGCGCTGGCCTACGCCCGCACGCACGGCATGGACGTCGTCGTCACGCGCTGCTCCAACAACTACGGGCACTACCAGTTCCCGGAGAAGGTCATCCCGCTGTTCGTCTCCAACCTGATGGACGGCAAGAAGGTCCCGCTGTACGGCGACGGCGGCAACGTCCGCGACTGGCTGCACGTCTCCGACCACTGCCGCGGCATCGACCTGGCGATGCGCAAGGGCCGCGCCGGCGAGGTCTACAACATCGGCGGCGGCGTCGAGCTCACCAACAAGGAGCTCACCGGCGTACTGCTCGAGGCCGCCGGCCTCGGCTGGGACATGGTCGAGCGCGTCGAGGACCGCAAGGGCCACGACCTGCGCTACTCCATCGACATCAGCAAGATCGGC
This sequence comes from Streptomyces sp. NPDC054956, assembly GCF_053609185.1. Lineage (NCBI taxonomy): Bacteria > Bacillati > Actinomycetota > Actinomycetes > Kitasatosporales > Streptomycetaceae > Streptomyces > Streptomyces sp. NPDC054956. Next base: position 35,445 of record NZ_JBSGXB010000028.1, read on the forward strand.
TCCGAGCTGGGCTACGCCCCGCAGGTCACCTTCGAGGAAGGCATCGCGGCGACCATCGCCTGGTACCGCGAGAACCGCGCCTGGTGGGAGCCGCTGAAGGCCAAGGCAGCGCTGCAGAAGTGACCGCCGCCGAAGCAGTCGACAGCACGGCCGGCTCGCGCTGGCTCGTCACCGGCGCCGCCGGGATGCTCGGCCAGGACGTCCTGGCCGTCCTCAAGGACGCCGGGATCGAGGCCGCCGGTCTCGGCCGGGCCGACCTCGACATCACCGACCCGGCATCCGTCCGGGCCGCCGTCGAGGGCGCGGCCGTGGTCGTGAACTGCGCCGCCTGGACCGACGTGGACGGCGCCGAGAGCGCCGAAGAGGCCGCCACGGCCGTCAACGGCACCGGGGTGCGCGTCCTGGCCGAGGCCTGCGCCGCGGCCGGTGCCCGGCTGTTGCACGTCTCCACCGACTACGTGCTGCCCGGCGACGCCACGGAGCCGTACGCCGAGGACGCCGCCACCGGTCCGGTGAACGCGTACGGCCGCTCCAAGCTGGTCGGCGAGCAGGCCGTGGCCGAGCTGCTGCCGCAGGACGGCTACGTGGTCCGCACCGCCTGGCTGTACGGCGAGCACGGCCCGAACTTCGTCGCCACCATGCTCAAGCTGGCCGCCCAGCGGGACACCCTGGACGTGGTCGACGACCAGCACGGCCAGCCCACCTGGTCCTACGCGCTGGCACGCCGCCTGGTCGAGCTCGGCCTGGCCGCGCTGGACGGCCGCGCCCCCGGCGGGGTCTACCACGGCACCGCGAGCGGCCGGACCACCTGGTTCGGGCTGGCCCGCGAGACCTACCGGCTGAGCGGCCTGGACCCCGAGCGGATCCGGCCGACCGACTCCACCGCCTTCGTACGCCCCGCCGTCCGCCCGTCGTTCAGTGTCCTTCGTCACGACCGCTGGTCGGCGGCCGGTCTGGAGCCGCTGGCCGACTGGCGGGTGCAGCTCGCCGAGGCGATCACCCGGCCCGCCTTCGCCGACCTGCGGGGACTCCCCTCGCAGGGCTGAGCGGGCGGGCCGATCGCCTTCATACGATCGTCATCCGACAGGGCCCGGACCGAGTTCTCCCAGGTCCTGTCGGCGTCATCAGGTGCCATATGCTTGTCCCATAAAAGACGTTGGCCCCTTCGCGCGAAAGGCGCCGTCCGCTGTGCAACTCTCCGTTCTGACCTCCATCACCGGTCTTCTGGTGCTGGGGTACATCCTCGAACTGCTGCGCCGCCAGCAATTGCGGGAGAAGTACGCGACGATATGGCTCGCCATCGGGCTGCTGGTCGCTCCGCTCGGGTTCGTACCCGACCTGCTGGACCCGGTCGCCAAGGCCCTCGGCGTCGCGTCGGGCGTGAGCCTGGTGCTGTTCGTCGGGTTCGTGCTGGTCCTGCTGGTGAGCCTGCACCTCAGCTGGGAGACCAGCCGACTGGAGGCGGAGACCCGCATCCTCGCGGAGGACGTCGCGCTGATCCGCGCGCATCTGGTCCAGCAGGGCGGTTACCCCAGCACGTCGCCGCGCACGGAGGACTCCGGCGCCACTGAGGCACAGGTGAACTCGTGAACGACGGTCGTCGCGTTCTGATCATTCTTCCGGCTTGGAACGAGGAGGAGGGCCTGCCCTCCATCCTGCGTGAGATCCAGAAGCAACTGCCCGACGTCGACACCCTCGTGGTCGACGACGGCTCGGCGGACTCCACCGCCGAGGTGGCCCGGGCCGCCGGGTCGGCCGTCGCCCAGCTGCCGTTCAACCTCGGTGTCGGCGGCGCGATGCGCCTCGGCTACCGCTACGCGCAGCAGCACGGCTACGACGTGGCGATCCAGGTGGACGCGGACGGCCAGCACGACCCGGCGTACGTGCCGGCGCTGCTGGAGCGGCTCGCCGTCGGCGACGCCGACCTGGTGATCGGCGCCCGGTTCGCGGGCGACGGCGACTACCAGGTGCGAGGTCCGCGCAAGTGGGCGATGTCGCTGCTGTCCGTGGTGCTCTCGCGCATCACCCGGACCAAGCTCACCGACACCACCTCGGGCTTCCGCGCCTGCAACCGGCCGCTCATAGAATTCTTCGCCCGCTGGTACCCGGTCGAGTACCTCGGCGACACCATCGAGTCCATGGTGGGCGCGGCCCGCTCCGGTTTCACCGTCCGTCAGATACCCGTGGCCATGCGGGAACGGACCACCGGCCGCCCGAGCGCCTCGCCGATCAAGGCGATGGTCTACCTCACCCGGGCCGGCCTGGTGCTGCTGCTCGCGATGATCCGCCGGATGCCCGCGGAGCTGAAGGCGTTCACGCCCGGCTCCCCGGCGTACGTCGCGCACCAGAAGCGCACGGCCGAGCTGGTCGACCGCGAGCTGACCAAGGCCTAGGCGGAGAACGATGTCGCGTTTCGAGATCCTGTTGCCGTACTACGGCGACGTCGCGCTGATGCAGGACGCGGTCCGCAGCGTCCTGGCGCAGGACGGCGACGACTGGCGGCTCACCGTCGTCGACGACGGCCGTGAGCCGGGAGTCCCCGAGTGGTTCGAGGAACTGGCCGACCCCCGGGTCCGCTACTTCCGCAACGAACGCAACCTCGGGGTGACCGGGAACTTCAACCGCTGCGTCGAGCTCGCCGAGTACGAGTACCTGGTGCTCATGGGTTGCGACGACCTCATGCACCCGAACTACCTCCAGGTGGTGCGGGCCGCGGCCGACCGCGAGCCGGCCGCCGCGATGATCCAGCCGGGCGTCCTGGTGATCGGCACCGACGGCCGGGAGTACGACACCCTGGTCGACCGGACCAAGCGCAAGCTGTACTCCCCGAAGGGCCCGGGCCAGGCCCTGCTCGGCGGCGAGGAGCTGGCGATCAGCCTGCTGCGCGGCAACTGGCTGTACTTCCCGTCGATCTGCTGGCGCACCGAGGCGGTCAAGCGCTTCGGCTTCCGCGCCGACCTGGGTGTGATCCAGGACCTCGCCCTGGTCGTGGACCTGCTGGTGGCGGGGGAGACCCTGGCCACCACGCCGGAGGTCTGCTTCAGCTACCGCCGGCACGCCGGCAGCGAGTCCTCCGCCAAGGCCTACACCGGCCACCGCTTCGAGGAGGCCAAGCGCTTCTTCGTGGAGACCGCCGACCGCATGGACCGGCACGGCTGGCCGCGCGCCGCCAAGGTCTCCCGGCTGCACCTCTCCTCCCGGCTGCACGCGATCACGCTGCTGCCCGGAGCCGTCAAGCACGCCGGCCGACCGGGTGTCAGCGCCATGCTCCGCCACGCCACGCGCTGAGCGTGCGGCCGTCGAAAGCTCCTGGATGAACCCGATCACGAAACTGCTCAAGGCTCTGCCCCCCGGGACCACCATGGTCGCGGGGGGCACCGCCGTGCTGGGCGCCGCCTCCTACATCCACCTCGCGGTGGCCGGGCACAGCCTCTCCAAGGACCAGCTCGCCGGCGTCTCGGTGCTGTGGACCCTGGTGATGTCCCTGGGCATCGGTCTGTTCTTCCCCGTCGAGCAGGAGCTCACCCGGATCGTCGCCGCCCGCGCGGTGCGCGGTGAGGGCGCGGCGCCGGTGCTGCGGAAGGCGGGGCTGCTGACCGTGGGCATCCTCGCCGCGGTACTCGCCCTGCTCACCGCCTTCGCCCGGCCGATCGCCGACCGGCTGTTCCACGGCGACCTCCAGCTGGTCGCCGCACTCGGCGCCGCCTTCGTCGGCATGGCCCTGTGCTACGTCACCCGGGGCATCCTGGCCGGGGCCGGGCGGTTCACCGCGTACGGCTCCCAGCTCGCGGTCGACGGCGGCCTGCGGATCGTGCTGGCCTTCGTCTGCGCCGCCGCCGGACTGCACTCCGCACTGGCCTTCGGCCTGATCCTCGTCGTGGCGCCCCTCATCGCCCTGCTGACGACGCTCGCCCCGACCCTGCGCGCAGCGAAGCCGGGCAGCGCCATCCCGGCGCGGGAGGTGGTGCGCGGTCTCGGGCCGCTGATCGCCGCGACCCTGCTGGCCCAGGTCGTGGTCAACGCGGCGGTGATGAGCACCCAGCTCCTCGAACCGAGTCGCACCGAACTGATCGGCGGCTTGCTCAGCGCCCTGGTGCTGGCCAGGGTGCCGCTGTTCGTCTTCGGCTCGCTGCAGGCCTCGCTGCTCTCCGGCCTGTCCACCGCCGTGGCCGCCGGCGACCAGCAGGCCTTCGCCCGGATGCTCCGCAAGACCTGCCTGGTGGTGCTCGGCCTCGGGGCCGTCGGCGGGGTGCCCGCCGTCCTGATCGGGCCCTGGCTGATCGAGTTCCTGTTCGGCGCCGCGCCCGGACAGCTCGGCCACACCGACTTCCTGTGGTTCTCCGTCGGGACGACCTGCTACATGCTGGCGATGGTGCTCGGCCAGGCCCAGATGGTGCTGCACAAGCACCGCGCGCAGCTCGGCTGCTGGGTGTTCGGCACCGTCGTCCTGCTCTGCATCACGCTGCTCCCCGGCGACATCGCCGTGCGGGTGGGCCTCGCCTACGCGATCGGCTCGCTCGCCACCGCCGCCTCGATGCTCCTCACCCTGCGGGGCGCCGTACCGCGCCGCCCGGCCGAACCCGTACCCAACGGGCACCTCACGGAAGTGTGACCTGTCATGACGCGACTGGCCCCCATGTCCCCGACCGATCCGGAAGCGGACCGGTCGGCCGGGGAATCCCCGGGGGACGGCCGTTCCCCGGCAGGGTGGTGGCACGCCCGGTGGGTGGTGCCCTCGGGGCTGGCCGTCGGATACGTGCTGAACGTTCTGTTCCGGCTGTCCATGGTCACCCGGCAGAACTACCCGACGGTCAGCCCGGACGAGCAGATGTACCTGGTCATGGCCAGGATCATGGCCGGCCGCCCGACCACCGAGATCCCCGGTAACCAGGTCATCCCCGGCGGCTACTCGCTGCTGATCTCGCCCGCCCTGCGGATCACCCAGGACCCGGTGTACGCCTATCACCTGATCATGGGCATCAACGCCCTGATCAGCTGCCTGGTGCTGACGGTCTCGTACTGGGCGCTGCGCCGGCTGCACGTCTCGCGGCCGGTCTCGTACGTCGTCGCCCTCGCCGCGGTGCTGCTGCCGCCGGTCGTCTTCTACTCGCAGTTCGCGATGGCCGACACCCCGCTGCCCGTCCTGGTACTGCTCTGGCTGATCGGCGTGCACGGCCTCTTCTCCGAGGGCGACAAGCGCCGCCGGATCCGGTTCGGCCTGCTGGCCGGCTTCGCCGCCGGCTACTGCCTGCTCACCCACGACCGCGGCGGCGTGATCATCGCGCTGACCGCCGTGGTGCTGCTGGTGGCGCTGGTCTTCAACTGGGCGCCCCGGATCGCCAGCACGCTGGCGCTGGCGACGGTGGCCGTCCTGTTCGTCGGCAAGCAGCTGATGACCGCCTGGCTGATGTCCCGGATCGACGGTGCCCATCCGAGCGACGTCGGCAACGTCGTCTTGCAGACCCTCGAGAACACCCGCCTGTGGCGTCGCACCATCATGCGGGTGATCGGCCACCTCTGGTACTTCATGACCAGCACCTGGGGCCTGGGCGCGCTTGCCCTGGTGGTCTGCGTGTGCGCGGTGTTCGGCAAGCGCTTCACCCTGGCCAACCGCGTGGTGGCCTTCCTGATGGTCGCGTTGCTGGGCGGCATCGCCCTGGCGGCGGCCGCCGGCCTGCCCGCCGACCGGCGGATCGACACCATCACGTACGCCCGCTACCTGTCCCCGCTGGCCGTGGTGTACGTGCTGGTCGCGGTGGCGGTGCTGTACCACGTCCGAGGCTGGAAGAAGATCGTCGCGCTCGGCGCGGCCGCGAGCGGCGTGACGCTGGCGCTCACGGCGATGATGCTCCACATGGCCGGCAAGGAGTTCCACAAGTCCTGGTTCATCCTGTGGGGCCTGCCCGACGCGACCTTCCTCTCCAGCCGCTGGTCGGAGGACTGGGGCGGCTTCCACGCGGGCCGCACCACCGCCGTCGCCCTGATCGCCTTCGCCGTCCTGCTGCTGCTGCGCCTGCTGGGCGGTGACCGCCGGGCCGTGCTCGCCACCGGCGCCGCCGGGGTGGCGCTGGCGCTGTTCGCCGGCTGGGGGACCGCGACCATCACCGACCACGTCACCAAGCCCTGGACCAAGGGGCGCTACAGCGACGGCACCGGATTCATCGAGGACGCCGGCATCCGGCCCGGCGACCGTCTGGTGATGGACAAGGGCGCCAAGTGGGAGATCCGGACGACCCTCGCCTTCGAGGTGCTCGACGGCCGGGTCTGGACCCGCGCCCTGCTCACGAAGGACGCCCCGCCGGCCGATGCCGACGTCGCCCTGCTGCCCCTCCACGACAAGACGGCCCCCGCCGCCGACAGCTGGCGCAACGCCCCGGCCGGCTGGCACGTGGACCGGGACGTGCGCAAGGACGAGTACGTGATCTGGCGCCGCGGCTGAGCGCCCAGCGCTGAGCGCGTGAGTGGCTGGGCGCCGCCGGCGCCCAGGAAGACCCC
>NZ_JBSGXB010000029.1:0-41770 GCF_053609185.1 Streptomyces sp. NPDC054956
CCCCTACCCGCCCTTCCGCCGTTCCCCGGGCTCCGCCCAGACCCGCGCCTCAAACGCCGGCGGGGCTGGAATTGCCGCTGCGCGGCAACCCAGCCCCGCCGGTGCCCGCTACGCGGCCAGGTGGGCCTGGACCTCCGCCGCGGCGGTGTCGCCGTAGGCCTTCGTGAAGCGCTCCATGAAGTGGGCGCGGGCCAGGGTGTACTCCTGCGTGCCCAGGGTCTCGATGACGAGCGTCGCCAGCATGCAGCCGACCTGCGCGGCACGCTCCAGGCCGACGCCCCAGCCCAGACCCGTCAGGAAGCCCGCGCGGAACGCGTCGCCGACGCCCGTGGGGTCGACCTTCGCGGTCTCCTCCGGGCAGCCCACGACGATCGGCTCGTGGCCGACCCGCTCGATCCGGACGCCGTTCGAACCGAGCGTGGTGACGCGCGTGCCGACCTTGGCCAGGATCTCCGCGTCGGTCCAGCCGGACTTCGACTCGATGAGGCCCTTCTCGTACTCGTTCGAGAAGAGGTACGTCGCGCCCTCCATCAGGGTGCGGATGTTCTCGCCGTCCATGCGGGCGATCTGCTGCGAGAAGTCCGCGGCGAACGGGATGCCCCGCGTGCGGCACTCCTCGGTGTGGCGCAGCATCGCCTCGGGGTCGTCGGCGCCGATCAGGACGAGGTCCAGGCCGCCGACCCGGTCCGCGACCGCCTTCAGCTCGATCAGACGGGCCTCGCTCATCGCGCCCGTGTAGAAGGAGCCGATCTGGTTGTGGTCGGCGTCCGTGGTGCAGACGAAGCGCGCGGTGTGCAGCACCTCGGAGATGCGCACGGACTGGGTGTCGACGCCGTGCCGGTCCAGCCAGGCGCGGTACTCGTCGAAGTCGTAGCCGGCCGCGCCGACGAGGATCGGGCGGGTGCCGAGCTGCCCCATGCCGAAGCAGATGTTCGGGCCGACGCCGCCCCGCCGTACGTCGAGGTTGTCGACGAGGAAGGAGAGGGAGACCGTGTGCAGCTGGTCCGCGACCAGCTGGTCGGCGAAGCGGCCGGGGAAGGTCATGAGGTGGTCGGTGGCGATGGAGCCGGTGACTGCGATGCGCACGGCGTGGATGCTCCTGCGGAGGGCGGCGAGGGGACATTCAAAACTACCCGGTCGTCGGGCCTGCGGCCGACCGGCAGAAACTACCCCGTAGTAGGTCTTTCTTCGCCCGCCGTGCCGTGCTTACCGTGCCCCATGACCTACACCGATGGCTTCGGGTACGCCGATCCCGCCGACGCGCGCCCCGGTTTCTCCCGGCTGCTGGGCGACTGCGCCCGGATGGCCCCGCACTGGCAGGTCCCCGCGGAACCCCGTCAGGACCGCGTGGCTCCCTCGCAGATCCACGGAATCCGCGTCCCGGCGGCCTCGGCCCGCCTGATCGCCTCCACGGCCGCCTACGGCGACTAGGCCGTCTCCGGTTCCCGCGGAACCGGATCCGCGTCTGTTCCGTCACACCCGCATCACCCACTGCGGGACGGGCAAAGGAGCGATGCGGTGACCAGCGAACAACCCGGCACATCCGGCACACCCGACACATCACGGGCCACACCACGACGGCCGTCCTGGGTCGTCGGCTCGATCGCCGCGGCGGTCCTGCTCGCCGGCGGCGGCACGGCGTACCTGGCTTCGACCGCGCACGGTGAGAACCGTACGGGTGACAGCGCGGCCTCCGCGCCCCGCGTCGCGCCGACCCCGCCCGGGCCCGGCATCGCGCCCGGTGAGCCCGACCCCTCCGGCGGCGGGGTCACGTACACGGCCGACGTCAAACTGCCCGACGGTCCGGGGACCGCGCCCGCCTTCGCCGCGCGCGGTGAGGTGACCTCCGCCGACGTGGCCCGGCTCGCCGCCGCCCTCGGCCTCTCCGGCGCGCCCCGGCTCTCCGGCGAGCTCTGGCAGGTCGGGGAGAGCGCGGACGGCTCCGGGCCCCTGCTCACGGTCAACCGCAAGGCTCCGGGGACCTGGAACTTCTCCCGGTTCCAGGTGGGCGGCACCGGGGACGACTGTCAGCGGGGGAAGGACACCTGCGGGCCGGCCACGCTCCCCCAGGACGGCGCCGCGAACGCCTCCGGCGGGGGCGACGCCGCGGGCAAGCCGGTCTCCGAGGAGGCCGCCAAGGCCGCCGCCGCGCCCGTACTGGCCGCCGTCGGCCAGAGCACGGCCAAGCTCGACGCCCGGCTCCTCCAGGGCTCCGTACGCGTGGTGAGCGCCGACCCGGTGATCGGCGGACTGCCCACGCAGGGCTGGTCCACGCGGATCGGCGTCGGCGCGGACTCCAAGGTGGTCTCGGGCAGCGGGGAGCTGACGGCTCCGGTACGGGCCGCCGACCAGCCGGTGATCGGCGCCGTCGACGCGCTGGCCCGGCTGAACGACAAGGCCAAGGGGGCCTCCGACGACCGCCCCGACCCCAGCGGCTGCGCCACGAGCGTTCCGCTGACCCCGGACCCCCCGGTCGGCGCCACGGACACGCTGCCGTGCAACCCGGAGCCCCGGCCGATGAAGCCGCCGCGGACGGAGTCGGTACGCGGAGCCGAGCTCGGGCTGGTTCCGGGCACGGTCGAGGGGGCCAGGGGCCTGGTCCCGGCCTGGCTGTTCACGGTGGCGGGCAAGGACGGTTCCGCGGGCCGCACGGTGGCCCAGCCCGCGGCCCTGTCCGAGGAGCCCCCGGCGTCGGCGGCGCCGCCCGCGAAGGGACGGACCGTGCCGGGATTCTCGTACGCGGAGGCCGACCGGACGCTGACGGTGAACTTCTGGGGCGGGGTGTGCAGCACGTACGCCCTGGAGGTCCGGGAGCAGCCGGAGTCGGTGACGACGAAGATCACGGACACCCCGAACAAGCCGGGGCAGGCCTGCATCATGATCGCGCAGGAGATGACGGTGACGGCCAAGCTCCAGCAGCCGCTCGGCGACCGGAAGGTGATCGACGCCACGACGGGCAAGCCGCTCGCCCGGCAGTAGCAGGCGGCCCGCACGGGGCCGCGTACGCGAAGAGGGGCCCGCCACCGGACGTCCGGTGGCGGGCCCCTCTCGTGGCCCTGCAGGCTCAGCTGGAGGTGCCGGGCTTAGCTGAAGGAGTCACCGCAGGCGCAGGAGCCCGTGGCGTTCGGGTTGTCGATCGTGAAGCCCTGCTTCTCGATGGTGTCGACGAAGTCGATCGACGCACCGTGCAGGTACGGGGAGCTCATCCGGTCGGTGACGACCTTGACGCCGTCGAAGTCCTTCACGACGTCGCCGTCGAGGGAGCGCTCGTCGAAGAAGAGCTGGTAGCGCAGGCCGGAGCAACCGCCGGGCTGGACGGCCACGCGCAGGGCCAGGTCTTCACGGCCTTCCTGCTCCAGCAGGGTCCTGACCTTCTCGGCGGCGGCGTCGGACAGGAGGATGCCGTCGCTCACAGTGGTCTTTTCGTCCTGTACGGACATCTGCATTCACTCCCGAAGTGGGCGGCTCCCCGCGAGGCGCGGGGAAACGTCGGACTCTTGCCGTCGGTGGCAACGAGCGGGACCGCGGATTCATTCCGGGACCCGACGCTTGTTTCAGAAATTCCATGCTCGCACACCGCCGCGCGGAGGTGACCCCTATCGCGGGCGGGCGGCCCCTGTCCCCGGCGGGCGAATTCGTCACATCGACACTATCGGCATCGTCAAAGTGACGTGAAGCGGTTATGATAGATAACGTCAAATAGACGAGAAGTCGAAGCGCAGTCGAAGCGATGGCTTCAGAAGTCCCTTGTCGCAGAACAGAAAGGGTGCGTGTCGTGACCACCGCCCAGCCTTTGGACGTCCAGCCGACGCCCCTTGCCTTGCTGCTGCTCGGCCGCGAAGCCGACCCCAAGAGCGAGCGCGGGGTGGAGTGCCCCGGCGACCTGCCTTCGCCGTCCGACCCGAACCTGGTGGAGCGCGCCCGCGCCGCCAAGGAGAAGCTCGGGGACAAGGTCTTCATCCTCGGCCACCACTACCAGCGTGACGAGGTCATCGAGTTCGCCGACGTCACCGGCGACTCCTTCAAGCTCGCCAAGGACGCGGCCGCCAAGCCGGAGGCCGAGTACATCGTCTTCTGCGGCGTCCACTTCATGGCCGAGTCCGCGGACATCCTCACCTCGGACGACCAGAAGGTCGTCCTGCCCGACCTCGCGGCCGGCTGCTCGATGGCCGACATGGCCACCGCCGAGCAGGTCGCGGAGTGCTGGGACGTGCTGACCGAGGCCGGCATCGCCGGTACGACGGTCCCCGTCTCGTACATGAACTCCTCGGCCGACATCAAGGCCTTCACCGGCAAGCACGGCGGCACGATCTGCACGTCGTCCAACGCCAAGAAGGCCCTGGAGTGGGCCTTCGAGCAGGGCGAGAAGGTGCTCTTCCTCCCGGACCAGCACCTGGGCCGCAACACCGCGGTGCGCGACATGGGCATGTCCCTGGACGACTGCGTGCTCTACAACCCGCACAAGCCGAACGGCGGCCTGACCGTCGAGGAGCTGCGGGGCGCCAAGATGATCCTGTGGCGCGGGCACTGCTCGGTGCACGGCCGTTTCTCGGTCGACTCGGTCAACGACGTGCGCGCCCGCATCCCCGGCGTGAACGTGCTGGTCCACCCCGAGTGCAAGCACGAGGTCGTCGCGGCCGCGGACTACGTCGGATCGACGGAGTACATCATCAAGGCGCTGGAGGCGGCCCCGGCCGGCTCCAAGTGGGCCATCGGCACCGAGCTGAACCTCGTACGCCGCCTGGCGAACCGTTTCGCCGCGGAGGACAAGGAAGTCGTCTTCCTCGACAAGACGGTCTGCTTCTGCTCGACCATGAACCGCATCGACCTCCCCCACCTGGTGTGGACCCTGGAGTCCCTGGCCGAGGGCAACCTCGTCAACCAGATCCAGGTCGACAAGGAGACCGAGAGCTTCGCGAAGCTCGCCCTGGAGCGGATGCTCGCGCTTCCGTAGCCTCCCCGGCCTCACCGGCCTCCCCCGTGACGACCGAAGGGCCGCCCCTCCTGCGAGGGGCGGCCCTTCGGCTTGTGCGGGTACGTCGTGACCCGGTGCGGCGTCAGACCGTGACCGGGCTCTCGTCCTCCGAGGAGGCCGAGGGAGACGGGACCACGGTCAGGCGGGCCCTCTTCTTCGCGCGCCGGCGCTCCTTGCGGAGCTCCAGCATCGTGTAGAGCGTCGGCACCAGGAGGAGCGTCAGCAGGGTCGAGCTGATCAGGCCGCCGATGACGACCACCGCGAGCGGCTGCGAGATGAAGCCGCCCTCGCCCGTGACGCCGAGCGCCATCGGGAGCAGCGCGAAGATCGTCGCCAGTGCCGTCATCAGGATCGGCCGCAGGCGGTGGCGGCCGCCCTCGACGACCGCCTCGACCACGCCGTAGCCCTGGGCCCGGTACTGGTTGACCAGGTCGATCAGGACGATCGCGTTGGTCACCACGATGCCGATGAGCATCAGCATGCCGATCAGCGCCGGGACGCCCAGCGGGGTGCCGGTGACCAGGAGCAGGCCGAGCGCGCCGGTCGCCGCGAACGGGATGGAGACCAGCAGGATCAGCGGCTGGACCAGCGAGCGGAACGTCGCGACCAGCAGCATGAAGACGATCGCGATGGCCGCGAGCATGGCCAGGCCCAGCGAGGAGAAGGCCTCGCTCTGGTCCTGCCCGACGCCGCCGATGGTGGCCGTGGCGCCCGCGGGCAGGTCCAGGGCCTTGATCTTCGACTGGAGGGCGGAGCTGACGGCGCCGGTGTTGTCGCCGACCGGCTTCGCGGAGATGGTGGCGGCGCGGGCGCCGTCGATCCGGGTCATCGCGACCGGGCCCGGGACCTCCTTGACCTCGGCGATGTCACCGAGCCTGACCGGGCCGACGGGCAGCGCCTGCAGCTGGGCCAGGGTGGCGGTCGGCTGCGCCGACCTGATGACGATGTTCCGCTCGGTGTTGTCCAGTACGGCCTTGCCCACCGGGTTGCCGCGGACGGCCTGGCCGACGACGGCGCCGAGCGCGGCCTGGTTCAGGCCGAACTCCGCCGCCTTCGGGGTCGCGGTGACCGAGATCCGGGGCACGGACTGGGACAGGTCGCTCTGGACGTCGGTGACGTCGTCGAGCTCGGCCACCTCGGCACGGACCTGCTCCGCGGCCTGGGCCAGGACGGCTCCGTCACCGGCCTTGACGACGACGCTGAGGTTCTGGCTGCCGAAGCCGTCGCCCGCCGCGATGGTGGTGTCGCCGATGCCGTCGAGGCCCTTCAGGGCGGTCTCGATGCGCTTCTTGGTGGCGTCGGCCTCGTCGGCGCTCTTGAGCGTGACGGTGTACGAGGCCTGGTTGGAGCCGGTACCGCCGCCGAAGGCCGCCATGAAGCCGGAGGAGCCGACGGTGACCTGGTAGTCCTTGACGCCCTCGGTGTCCGCCAGGACCTTCTCCACCTTGCGGCTCGCCTCGTCGGAGGCGGCCAGCGAAGTGCCGGGCGGCAGCTGCTGCTTGATGTTCAGGACGGTCTGCTCGCCCTGGTCGAAGAAGTTGGTCTTGAGCAGCGGGGTCATGCCCAGCGTCGCGACGAAGACCACGACCGCGATCACGAGGGTGGTGACCCGGCGGCGGGTGACCAGGCCCAGCGCGCGTACGTAGAACTGCTGGAGCCTGCTGCGCGACTCCTTCTCCTCGGCCTCGCGGCGCGCCCGCTCGATGCTCTCGGCGTCTCCCGCGCTCACGCCCTTGGGCGCCCGCAGGAACCAGTACGACAGGACCGGCACGACCGTCAGGGAGACGATCAGCGAGGCCAGCAGGGCTGCGGTGACGGTGATGGAGAACGGGCCGAAGAACTCGCCGACCATGCCGCCGACGAAGGCGATCGGCAGGAAGACGGCGACGGTGGTGAGCGTGGAGGAGGTGACCGCGCCGGCCACCTCCTTGACCGCGGTGATGATCGCGCTCTCGCGCTCCTCGCCGTAGCCGAGGTGGCGTTTGATGTTCTCCAGGACCACGATCGAGTCGTCGACGACCCGGCCGATGGCGATGGTGAGCGCGCCCAGCGTCAGCATGTTGAGGGACAGGTCGCGGGTCCACAGCACGATCAGCGCGAGGACGACGGACAGCGGGATGGAGACCGCGGTGACCAGCGTCGAGCGCAGCGAGCCGAGGAAGACCAGGATCACGATCACGGCGAAGAGCAGGCCGAGCATGCCCTCGGTGGTCAGGCCCGAGATGGACTTGGCGACGGGCGGGCCCTGGTCGCTGACCACGGTCAGGTCGGCGCCGGAGCCGAGGGTGGAGCGGAGCTCGGGCAGCTTGTCCTTGACCGCGTCCGAGATGGCGACGGCGCTGCCGTCCTTGTCCATGGTCAGGACCAGGGCGAGGCTGGGCTTGCCGTTGGTGCGGGTGATGGAGTCGGCCCTGGCCGGCTCCTGCTTCACGCTCGCCACGTCGCCGAGGCGGACGGCCGGCTTGCCCGGTCCGGCGGTGAGGCGCAGGTCCTCCAGCTGGGCGAGCGAGGTGTAGCCGGAACCGACGCGCACGGTGCGGTTCTTGCCCGCCTCGTCGAAGGAGCCGGCGGGCACGGTGGCGCCGCCCGCCTGGAGGCCCTGGGCCAGGGACGCGCCGTCGAGGCCGACGGCGGCGAGCTTGGCGTTGTCCGGGGTGACGGTGACCTGGAGGTCCTGGACACCGTTGACGGTGACCTGGCCGACGCCCGCGATGTCCTCGAGGACGGGGACCACGGACTTGTTCAGCTGGTCGGCGAGCGCCTGCTGGTCCTTGTCGGAGGTGACGGCGAGGACCACGGTCGGCATGTCGTCGGTGGAACCGGCGATCACCTGCGGGTCCACCTCGGAGGGCAGCCGTACGCGGGCCCGGTTGACGGCCTGCTGCACGTCGGCGACGAGCTGCTTGGTGCCGGTGTCCCCGTAGTCGAAGGTCGCCATGATGACGGCGTTGCCCTCGCTGGCGGTGGAGGTGATGCCGGTGATGCCGTCGACGCCCTTGAGCATGGCTTCGATCGGTTCGACGACCTGCTTCTCCACCACGTCGGGCGAGGCGCCCTGGTAGGGCGCGAGCACGGACACCATCGGCAGGTCGATGGAGGGCAGCAGCTGCTGCTTGAGCTGCGGGATGGCTATGGCGCCGAAGAGGAGCGCGACGATCGACACGAGGCCGATCAGCGCCCTTTGGGCCAGGCTGAAGCGGGACAGCCGGAACATGGGTATGGGGATCTCTCTGCAGTGACGTGGGTGACGTCTACGAAGTCATGCCGTCGGGCACACGCGAGGGCACCTCAGCCTGGCGTGCGCGCGGGCACCGCTGCGTCGGCCCCAGGTCCCGTCCTTGTCCGGCGCATACCGCGTCCGCAGTAGGCGGACGTACTCCGTAACTGGGCCGCGCTACTCCGCCCGGGGCCGGACCAGTCCCGATTCGTACGCGATGACCACCAATTGGGCACGGTCGCGGGCGCCCAGCTTGGCCATGGCCCGGTTCACGTGCGTCTTGACGGTGAGCGGGCTGACCTCCAGCCGGCCGGCGATCTCGTCGTTGGACAGGCCCGCCGCGACGAGGACGAGGACCTCGCGCTCGCGGCCGGTCAGCGCGGCCAGCCGCTGCGCGTGCGCGGCTCCGGTGGCGAGCGTGCCGTCGGCGCCGCCGCCCTGGGCGAGGAAGGTGGCGATGAGCCCCTTGGTGGCGGCCGGGGAGAGCAGCGCGTCGCCGGCGGCCGCGACGCGGATGGCGTTGAGCAGCTCCTCGGGCTCGGCACCCTTGCCGAGGAAGCCGGAGGCGCCCGCCCGCAGGGCCGCCACGACGTACTCGTCGACCTCGAAGGTCGTCAGCATCACCACGCGCACGTCGGCCAGTTCGGGATCGGCGCTGATCAGGCGGGTGGCGGCGAGCCCGTCGGTGCCGGGCATCCGGATGTCCATGAGCACGACGTCGGGCCGGACCCCGCGCGCCAGCTCGAAGGCCTGCGCCCCGTCGGAGGCCTCCCCCACGACCAGCATGTCGGGCTCGGAGTCGACGAGCACCTTGAACGCGCTGCGCAGCAGCGCCTGGTCGTCGGCGAGGAGGACTCTGATGGGCGCCGGGTCCGGGGTCTGTTTCACGCCCCGACCCTACGTCGTCCCCGCTGCGGGGCCGAGGGCCGTCCCGGGTCAGCCCAGTGCGAGCACCAGCAGGGCCGTGGTCGCCGAGATCTCGGCCAGCGCGCCGAACACGTCGCCGGTGACCCCGTCGAAGCGGCGCACGCAGCGGCGCAGCAGCAGTTCGGCCGCCAGCAGGCCCGCGAGGACCGCCGCCGCGTACTGGCCGGCGTACGGCAGGCCCAGCGGGAGCCCGGCGGCGGCGGCCAGCACCACGGTGACCGCGGCGATCGCGGCGGCCGCGGGGCGCGGAACCGTGCCGGCGACGGCCGCGCCGAGCCCGCCGGGCCGGGCCGGCGGAACTCCGTCGCGGGAGGCGAGGGTCATGGCGAGCCGGGCCGTGACGGCGGCGACCACGGTGGCCAGGGCGCCGCGGATCCAGCTGTCGGCGTAGGCGTTCGACACGGCCGCGACCTGGACCAGCAGGACGATCACCAGCGCCACGACCCCGAAGGGGCCGATGTCGGACTGCTTCATGATGCGCAGGGCGGCCTCGGCCGGTTTGGCGCTGCCCAGTCCGTCGACGGTGTCGGCGAGGCCGTCCAGGTGCAGGGCGCGGGTCAGGGCCGCCGGCACGGCGACGCTGACGGCCGCGGCCAGCAGCGGGCCGCCGCCGCACAGCAGCAGGAGCACCCCGGGCACGGCCGCGAGGAGGCCCACGACGAGCCCGGCGAGCGGGGCGCAGGCCATGCCGGTCCGGGCGGCGGGGCGGTCCCACCGGGTGATGCGCGCGGGGAGCACGGTGAGGGTGCCGAAGACGAAGCGCACCCCGTCGAGCAGGGAGGCCCGGTCCGCGGGCGGTGCGGGAGGGGGCGTGGGGGACGGGCCATCGTACGAATCTGTCATCGACGCGAACGCTACCTGCTCGCCCCGGACGGTAAGTTACCCATTACGGGACAGATCGGGAGCTGCCAAACAGAGAGTCTGCGGCATGGGTCACTGGTGGTATCGGAACATCGTCGAGCCAGGGAAGCTGCCCCTGCTCCTCGCCCTGGTCTCCTTCGTCATGTCCTTCCTGATCACCCGCGTGATCACGCGGATGATCCGGGCGGGGCGCGGACCGTTCAAGAACGTCACCCCGGGCGGGCTGCACATCCACCACGTCGTACCGGGCGTGATCCTCGTGATCATCGGTGGGTTCGGGGCGATCGGCAGCAGCCGGCACAGTTTCGGGGCCGGCCTGTCGGCCGTGATCTTCGGACTGGGCGCCGGGCTGGTCCTGGACGAGTTCGCACTGATCCTGCACCTGGACGACGTGTACTGGAGCGAGCAGGGCCGCAAGAGCGTGGAGATCGTGGTCCTGACCGCGGCGAT
Source organism: Streptomyces sp. NPDC054956 (assembly GCF_053609185.1). NCBI lineage: Bacteria > Bacillati > Actinomycetota > Actinomycetes > Kitasatosporales > Streptomycetaceae > Streptomyces > Streptomyces sp. NPDC054956. Next base: position 10,431 of record NZ_JBSGXB010000029.1, read on the forward strand.
CGTCGCGCTGGTCCTGGGCGGGTTCCTGCCGTTCGGGGTCAACGACCTCACCGAGGAGGAGCGGCACAACCGCGGGCTCGTGGTCATGAACACGGCGACCAATTTCTTCCTGGCCCTGATCGCCCTGTGGAAGGGCAAGGCCCGCACCGCGTTCTTCGGGACGGTCATCCCCTTCGTCGCGCTGATCGGCGCGATCCGGCTGGCCCGGCCCGGCTCCCCGTACGCGAAGAAGTTCTACGCGAACCGCCCCAGGGCCCGGGCCAAGGCGGGGCTGCGGGCCTTCCACCACGACCGCCGGTGGGCGGCTCCGCGGCGCAAGTTCGAGAACTTCATCGGCGGCACCCCGGACCCGGAGCAGCGGGCCTCCCGGAACGAGATCCACTGATCGTCCGCCGCCCGCGGACACCGCGAGACGTACGCGAAGGGCCCGCCCCCGAACCGGGGCGGGCCCTTCATCACGTGTACGTCTCGCGGTGTCCGTCAGCCCGGGATCAGGCCGTCGTCGCTGAGCATCGACCTGACCTCGTCCAGGGTCGCGTCCGGCGCGGGCAGGATCAGCTCGGACGGCTCCAGCGCCTCGTCCGGCAGCGGCTCGCCGAGCCGGCGCACGGCGTCGAGCAGCTCGCCCAGCGTGCGCCGGAAGCCCTGCTCGTCACCGCTCTCCATCTCCGCGAGCAGTTCGTCGTCCAGCTTGTTGAGCTCGGTGAAGTGGCTGTCGGCCAGCTTCACCTGACCTTCCCCCATGATGCGGACAATCATGACGGGCCCCGTTCTACTGCTTGTCGAACCGGTGCTGGGTCTGCGACTGCTGGCCGGCGCCCGGGGCGCCGCCCTCGATGGCCTGCTGCTGGGCGGACGGGCCGCCCGCCAGCTCGGCCTTCATGCGCTGGAGCTCCAGCTCCACGTCGGTGCCGCCCGAGAGGCGGTCCAGCTCGGCCTGGATGTCGTCCTTGGAGCCGAGGCCGCTCTGGTCGTCGAGCGCGCCGGAGGCGAGCAGCTCGTCGATCGCGCCGGCGCGGGCCTGCAGCTGGGCCGTCTTGTCCTCGGCCCGCTGGATGGCGAGGCCGACGTCGCTCATCTCCTCGGAGATGCCGGAGAAGGACTCGGCGATCCGGGTCTGCGCCTGGGCCGCCGTGTACGTGGCCTTGATGGTCTCCTTCTTGGTGCGGAAGGCGTCCACCTTGGCCTGGAGCCGCTGGGCGGCCAGCGTCAGCTTCTCCTCCTCGCCCTGCAGGGTCTGGTGCTGCACCTCCAGGTCGCTGACCTGCTGCTGCAGCGAGGCCCGGCGGGACAGGGCCTCGCGGGCCAGGTCCTCGCGGCCGAGGGCCAGCGCCTTGCGGCCCTGGTCCTCCAGCTTGCTGGACTGGCCCTGGAGCTGGTTGAGCTGCAGCTCGAGGCGCTTGCGGGAGGTCGCCACGTCGGCGACGCCACGGCGCACCTTCTGGAGCAGCTCCAGCTGCTTCTGGTACGAGTAGTCGAGGGTCTCGCGCGGGTCCTCGGCCCGGTCAAGGGCCTTGTTCGCCTTCGCGCGGAAGATCATCCCCATACGCTTCATGACACCGCTCATGGGCTTCGCGCGCCCCCTTCTAGACGGACTGTGCTCCAGGTCACCAACAGGACCCACAGTACGGGCCCTGTCTCCATTACCGCACTGTTCGAGTACGGATGCGCTCCTCCTCCAGGACGACTGCTCCGGCGCCGTGTCAGGCGTAAGGAGTAGGTGATCCCGGAGAAGGCCCACACACAGAGGACGCCCGCCGTTGCCGGATCGTTCCCCGCCGGGGTGGGGCACGTGCCCTTGACCACGTACCCTTGGGTTTTGTGTTTGGTAGCCGCTCCTCCAAGGAAGAGAAGGCCGCCGCCACCGACAAGGTGAGCGCCGACCTCTCGCAGCCCCGTGACCCGCAGGCCCCGAAGGGCCGCCCTACGCCGAAGCGTGCTGTGGCCCAGTCGCAGCGCAAGGCCGTGGTGGCCTCGACCGGCAATCGCAAGGAGGATGCCAAGCGAGCCCGTGAGCGCCGTCGCGTGGAGATGGCCAAGCAGCGCGAGGCTCTCGCCAGTGGCGACGAGCGTTACCTGCCCGCCCGCGACAAGGGCCCCGTCCGCCGCTACGTGCGCGACTTCGTGGACTCCCGCTTCTCCGTCGCCGAGATGTTCCTGCCCCTGGCCGTGATCATCCTGGTGCTCAGCATGGTCCGCGTCCCGTCCATCCAGAACATCGCGCTGCTGCTGTGGCTCGGCGTGATCGCGCTGATCATCGTCGACTCCGTCGGCCTGTTCTTCCGCCTGCGCAAGGCCCTGAACCAGCGCTTCCCGGACGAGCCCAAGCGCGGCGCCGTCGCGTACGGCCTCATGCGCACCCTCCAGATGCGCCGGCTCCGTCTGCCGAAGCCGCAGGTCAAGCGCGGGGAACGGCCCTGAGCCGAGGGACGCCCGGAGCGTTCGGCGGGGGCGGATTCGCGGACGGTGCCCGTTTGTGGCTCGAGGGCCTCGGCGGACTGCGCAATGCCGTCCGCCAGGAGCTCGTAGGCCGCCAGGTCGACGAGCAGATCGCGCACCGCTTCCCCGTCGGGCAGCGGCTGCGCGTCCTCGACGTCGGCATGGGCCAGGGCACCCAGGCGCTGCGCCTGGCCCGCGCCGGGCACATCGTGACCGGTCTGGAGCAGGACCCCGGCATGCTGGCCGTCGCCCGTGAGGCGCTGTCCGCCGAGCCCGCCGGGATCCGGGACCGCGTCCGCCTCATGGAGGGCGACGGCCGGGAGACCGGCGCGCACTTCCTGCCGGGCAGCTTCGACGTCGTGCTCTGCCACGGCGTGCTCATGTACCTGCCCGAGCCGGACGCCATGCTCGCCGGGCTCGCCCGGATGCTGGCCCCCGGCGGGCTGCTGTCCCTGCTGGTGCGCAACGGCGACGCGCTCGCCATGCGGCCCGGCCTGGACGGCGACTGGCCGGCCGCGCTGGAGGCCTTCGACACCGTCGGCTACACCAACCGGCTCGGCCTGGACGTGCGCGCCGACCGGCTGTCCGCGCTGACCGCGACCCTGTCGGGCATCGGCGCCCCGCTGCAGACCTGGTACGGCGTACGCGTCTTCACCGACGGCACGGAGGCCGGGGAGGAGCTCCCGCCCGACGCCGAGCTGGAGCGGCTGCTGGCCGCCGAGGACCGCGCCGGGCGGACCGACCCGTACCGCGGGATCGCCGCACTGCTGCACCTGTGCGGCGTGCGGGGCTGAGAACGCCCCCCGAACGCCCCCGAACGCGCAGGAGCCCGGGCCCCGGAAACGGGCCCGGGCTCCTCGCTGCCCGGCTCAGGCGTTCAGCGCCTCGCTCAGGCTCATCGTGTAGAGCTCGGTGCCGTTGTCGTCGGACAGCTTCACCCTCTCGGTACCGCCCTCCAGCAGGTCCTTCCAGTACTCGCCGATCCACGACTCGGCGTCCCCCTGCGTGGTGAACTCCTCCGGCACCACCGACGGGCTCGTCTCACTGCCGTCCGCCGACTCGAACCGCCACGTCCACGCCATGTCCGCCTCCGTTGCTCGTCCGCCACTCGCACGCTTCTCGCCTTGAGTGTGCCCGCAGACTAACCGGGCGCGCAGCAGTCTCGGCGACGCGGGAGGATCATCCTGTGGAACTCACTCTGCTCGGCACCGGCACACCCGAAGGACTGCCCCGCCCCGGCTGTCCCTGCGCCGCCTGCGCGGTCAGCGTCGGCCCCCGGGCGCGCGCCGCGACGTCCGTACTCGTCGACGGGGCGCTGCTGCTCGACCTGACCCCCGGAGCCGTGCTCGCGGGCGCCCGCGCGGGGCACTCGCTGGCCGCCGTACGGCAGGTCCTGCTGACCCATCCGCACGACGGCCCGGCCGTCGAGCTTCCGCCGGGGCTGCCGGCCGCGGGGCGGGTGCCGGACGGGCGGGAGCTCGCGGTGATCTCCGGGCACCGGGTGCGGGCGGTGCCGATGGACGCGCCGGGCACCGGGTACGAGGTGACCGGGCCGGACGGCGGCCGGGTGCTGTACTTGCCGCCGGGCGGCGCTCCCGCCGGTACCAACGGCACGAGCGCGCGGCGCCCGTACGACGTGGTCCTCGCGGACGTGCTCGGCCGGCCGGAGGCCATGGCCCGGCTGCGGGCGAGCGGTGCGGTGGGCCCGTCCACGGACGTGATCGCCGTCCACCTGGACCACGACGCCCCGCCGGGCCCGGAGCTGGAGCGCCGCTGCGCCGCCGCGGGAGCGCGGGCGGTGCCGGACGGGACGACGGTGACGGCCGGGGAGTACCGCCCGGCGCCGGCCGTGCCGCGCCGGACGCTGGTCCTGGGCGGGGCCCGGTCCGGGAAGTCGTACGAGGCGGAGCGGCGGCTGACCGGCTTCCCCGAGGTCGTCTACGTGGCCACGGGCGGTACCCGGGACGGCGACGCGGAGTGGGCCGCGCGGGTCGGACTGCACCGGGAGCGTCGGCCGTCCTCCTGGCGGACGGTGGAGACCTGCGAGCTGGTGCCGCTGCTGGAGGAAGAAGGGCCGCCGCTGCTGATCGACTGCCTGTCGCTGTGGCTGACGGACGCGATGGACCGGGCGGGCGCCTGGGACGACGCGGTCTGGGCGGAGCACGGCGCCAAGGAGCTCCGGGAACGGACCTCCGCGCTGGTGGCCGCCGTCCGCGCGACCCGCCGTCCCGTGGTGCTCGTCAGCAACGAGGTCGGCTCGGGGGTGGTCCCCGCGACCGCCTCGGGGCGGCGGTTCCGAGACGAGCTGGGCCGGCTGAACGCCGAGGTCGCGGGCGAGTGCGAGCACGTACTGCTGGCGGTGGCGGGCCAGGTGACGGTCCTGAAGGAATAGCCCCCGCGGCACGGGCCGTTCCGGAGCCCCCAGGCCGTTCGGGCCCGCTGGGGCTCGGCTGTACTCTCTGGCAGATGACCACGCTGAATCTCGACGACTTCTCCGATCTGATCGAGCGCCCCGACGGGGGCGTGCGGCGTGATGCCGAGGAACGCCGTGAGCGGCTGGCCGTGCCGGTCGGTGCGCTGGGGCGGCTTGACGAGCTCGCCGAGTGGCTGGCCGCCGCGCAGGGGCGGGTGCCGGTCGCGCCGATCGAGCGGCCGCGCGTCGTCCTGTTCGCCGCCGACCACGGGATCGCCGCCGAGGGGGTGTCCGTACGGCCCGCCGGCAGCACCCACGAGCTGGTGCGGGCCGTGCTCGACGGGACGAGCCCCGTCGCCGTCCTCGCCGCGCGGTTCGGCGCCTCCGTACGGATCGTCGACGCGGGCCTGGAGTGCGACCCCGCGCTGCTGCCCGAGGAGATCACCCGGCACCGCGTGCGCAGCGGCAGCGGACGCATCGACGTGGAGGACGCGCTGACGGCCGAGGAGGCCGCGGCGGCCCTGCGGCTCGGCATGCGGATCGCGGACGAGGAAGCCGACTCCGGGACCGACCTGGTCGTTCTCGGTGACCTGAGCGTCGGCGGAACCACCGTCGCCGCGACGCTCGTCGCCGCCCTGTGCGGTACGGACGCCTCCGTCGTCACCGGCCGCGGCGGTGTGCCCATCGACGACCTGACCTGGATGCGCAAGTGCGCGGCCATTCGCGACGCGCTGCGACGCGCCCGGCCCGTACTCGGGGATCAGGTGGCCCTGCTCGCGGCCGTCGGCGGCGCGGACGTCGCCGCGATCACCGGATTCCTGCTCCAGTGCGCGGTGCGCCGGACCCCCGTCATCCTCGACGGGGTCGTCTCGGCGGCCTGCGGACTGGTGGCCCAGCGGGCCGCGTTCCGGGCCCCGGACTGGTGGCTGGCCGGACAGGCCAGCGGGGAGCCGGGCCAGGCCAAGGCCCTGGACCGGATGGCGCTCAACCCCGTGCTCGACCACGGCGTCACTGTGGGAGAAGGAACCGGGGCATTGCTGGCTCTTCCCCTCGTCCAGGCGGCCGCCGCACTCGCGGCGGAACTCCCGGAGCGGGCGGACGAGCCGAAGGACTGAGTCACCGGGGCCCGCGGTCCTGACCAGGCCGTGGTCCTCCGGACCGCCGAGCACGGACCGCAACGCCCCATATCATCGCTTTTTATGGGAGAGGTCCGTTTGAGCAGCGCAGAGACCGAGCGGAAGACCGACCGGGGAACCGGTGGGGATCCGAACGGCAACGGCACATCAGGGGGCGGCCGCCAGGAGAAGGTCCAGGGGCCCGGCCAGGGGAACGGCACCGGCAACGACCGGGAACGCGGCCGGGGAAGCGCGCGATCGCGCCGCAGCGCCGCGTTCGTGGTGTGGTACCTGCGCGCCGTCACCTTCGTCAACTTCCTCAGCGCGGTGTGGTTCTCGCTCGGCCAGGACCTGCGCCGGCACAGCACCGCCGATTTCTACACCCCGTACCTGCTCACGGCGGGCTTCGCCTCCGCGGCCTTCTCGCTGCTGCTCACCGTCACCATGGGCCGCCGCAAGCGGGCCGCCTGGATCCTCAACCTGGTCCTGAGCGGGCTGCTGCTGCTGGCGTTCGTGACGGCGGCCGTCGCCTCCTTCGCCCCGTGCTCGGGAGACACGTACGACTTCTGCTACCCGGAGTTCCGCACCCACGCCCAGAACTGGGTGGCCTTCGCGCTGACCGCGCTCTTCGTCGGCGGCCTGCTGCTGGGCCGCCGGGAGTTCTACGCCAAGGGCGACCGCTCCAACCCGCTGCTGGCCAGCCTCGTCGCCTCCCTCGGCCTGCTGGTGACCTCGCTGGTCGCCGCCCTGCTGGTCGGCGCGACCAACACCGACCCGGACGCCGCCGACGCCACGTTCCTGGCCCGCTGGCGGTACGGGGTGATGCGGCTGATCACCCTGGCGCCCGACGGCAGGGCGTACAACGCGATCACCACCCCCAGCTGGGTGGACGTCACGATCAACGTCATGTCGACGATGCTGCTGCTCGCCGTGCTGTTCGCCGCCTTCCGCTCGCGCCGCGCCGTCGACCCGATCGACGAGGAGGACGAGGAGAAGCTGCGCGCGCTGCTCGCCAAGCACGGCGACCGCGACTCCCTGGGCTACTTCTCGCTGCGCCGCGAGAAGTCCGTCATCTGGTCCCCCACCGGCAAGGCCGCCGTCACCTACCGCGTCGTCGGCGGGGTGTCGCTGGCCTCCGGCGACCCGATCGGCGACCCCGAGGCCTGGCCCGGCGCCATCGACCCCTGGCTGGCCGAGGCCCGCGAACACGGCTGGGTCCCCGCGGTGATGGGCGCGAGCGAGGAAGCCGGGCAGATCTACGCCCGGCACGGACTGGACGCCCTGGAGCTGGGCGACGAGGCGATCGTGGAGACCGCCGAGTTCACCCTGGAGGGCCGCGCCATGCGGACCGTCCGCCAGGCCTACAACCGCGTCAAGCGGGCCGGGTACACCGTCCGCATCCGCCGACACGCCGACATCCCGTTCGACGAGATGGACGTGCTCCTGCTGCGCGCCGACGACTGGCGCGACGGCGCGACCGAGCGCGGCTTCTCCATGGCGCTGGGCCGACTGGGCGATCCCGGCGACGGCCAGTGCGTGATGCTGGAGTGCTTCGACGGGGACGGCGGCCTGCGGGCCGTGCTGTCCTTCGTGCCGTGGGGACCCAAGGGCCTGTCGCTGGATCTGATGCGCCGTGACCGCGATTCCGAGAACGGTCTGATGGAGTTCATGGTCATCGAACTCCTGGAGCGCTCAAAGGAGATCGGCGTCACACAGGTCTCGCTCAACTTCGCGATGTTCCGATCCGTCTTCGAACGTGGGTCGAAGCTCGGCGCCGGTCCGGTGCTGCGCATGTGGCGCTCGCTGCTGAGCTTCTTCTCGCGCTGGTGGCAGATCGAGTCCCTCTACCGGGCCAACGCCAAATACCGGCCGATCTGGGAACCGCGGTTCATGCTCTTCGAGAAGAGTTCGGACCTGCTGCGGATCGGCATCGCGGCGGGCCGGGCCGAGGGGTTCCTGGAAGCCCCCGGCCTGCCGAAGTGGATGCACCGCAGACATCTGGAGAGCAAGCGTTGACGACTGCCTCACTGCGGCGGTTCGCCCGCCGCGAGTGGGGGCCCCTGTACTGGACGATCCGGGACGCGCTCGTCCACGACAAGTGGCGGGCGATCCCGATGACGATCGGCGCGGTCTGTCTGACCTCGGTCTTCCAGATCGTGCAGAACACGTCATGGGGCTTCCAGCCGGTCCAGAACATCGGGTCGGTCAAAGCCGTCGACCCGCTCTGGCTGGCCCTGCTGCGGACCCCCCTGTCCCTGTTCGTGCCCGCCCTGGACCTGCCGGTGTGGGGTGCGCTCGCCCAGATCCTGCTGGTCTTCGGGATCTCGGAGATCTGCATCGGCTGGTGGCGCACCCTGGCCATCGGCTACCTCGCCACCCTGGCCGGGACCACGTACGCGCGGATCGGGCTCTCGCTCGGCGCGGACCACCCCTTCGGGCTGCCGGTCTCGGACCGGATCGTCAACGACACCGGGCCCTCGGCGGCGGTGGTCGGGCTCGCCATCTACGTCTGCTGGCGCTACCGGGCGTACCTGACCGGCACCGTGGTCATCGTGGTGATGATCGGCGAGCTGCTGTTCAAGGACAACCTGGCGGGCAAGGAGCACCTGGCGGCCATCGCCTCGGTGATGGTGCTGTGCTTCGTGCGCGCCAAGTGGGGCCCGGAGCGCTCCCGCACCCCCCTCGGCCTGCGTCCGCCCGCGTCCCCGCCGCGGAGCTCGCACCGGGCATAGGGGTGGGGTGCGGGCAGGCCGTACCGTATCGGGGTGACGACTCACCCCGGACGCTTCGGCTCCGCCCGGCAGTGGACGCGGGACCATCCGCTCGCCAGCGACGCCGTGCTCGCGCTCGGGGCACTCCTGGCCATGGTCGTCGGCTCCTTCGCCAACCCGCACGGGGTGCACGGACCGACCTTCGGGACCCGTACCCCCGAGCCGTTCTCGCTCGTCCTGATGGTGCTCGGCGCGGCCGTACTGGTGCTGCGGCGCCGGCGGCCGCGCACCGTTCTGGCCGCGACGATCGGGCTCTCGCTGCTGGAGCTGACCACCGGGGAGCCGCGGGCGCCCGTCGCCATGTGCACGGTGATCGCCCTCTACACGCTGGCCTCCCGCAGCGACCGGCCCACCACCTGGAAGGTCGGCCTGATCACCATGGCCGGACTGACCGGCGTGGCCATGCTGGCCGGACCGCTGCCCTGGTACGCGCAGGAGAACATCGGGATCTTCGCCTGGACCGGCATGGCCGCGGCCGCCGGGGACGCGGTGCGCAGCCGCCGGGCCTTCATCGACGCCATCCAGGAGCGGGCCGAGCGCGCCGAGCGGACCCGCGAGGAGGAGGCCCGGCGACGGGTCGCGGAGGAGCGGCTGCGGATCGCCCGGGACCTCCACGACGTGGTGGCCCACCACATCGCCCTGGTCAACGTGCAGGCCGGGGTGGCCGCGCACGTCATGGACAAGCGCCCGGACCAGGCGAAGGAGGCCCTCGCCCACGTCCGCGACGCCAGCCGCTCCGCGCTGAACGAGCTGCGGGCCACCGTCGGGCTGCTGCGCCAGTCCGGCGATCCGGAGGCGCCGACCGAGCCCGCGCCGGGGCTGGCCGTACTGGACGACCTCGTGGACACCTTCCGGCACGCCGGGCTCCCGGTGAAGGTGATGGTCCAGCTGGGCCGGCCCGACGGCCCCGCCGCGGCTCCCCTGCCGGCCGCCGTGGACCTGGCCGCGTACCGGGTGATCCAGGAGGCCCTGACCAACGTGCGCAAGCACGCCGGGCCGGGGGCGGACGCCGAGGTCAGCGTGGTCCGGGTGGGTGGCTCGGTGGAGGTGACCGTGCTGGACGACGGCGGCACCCCGGCCGACTCCCCACCGCAGCCCGTGGACGCGGGCGGCGGGCACGGGCTGCTCGGGATGCGCGAGCGGGCCGTCGCCCTGGGCGGCTCCTGCTTCGCCGGCCCCCGGTTCGGGGGCGGCTACCGGGTGCACGCGATCCTCCCGGTGGGCTAGGCAGGGCCTCCCGGAGCCTGCCCTCCCGGAGCCTGCCGGGCCGGGCCCCGTACCGCGTGCGCCCCCGCTAGTGGCAGACCTGGCGCCAGACGCCCAGTTCGTACTTCTTCTGGAGCGAGCTGAACTTCGCCTCCAGCGCGCGCGGGCACCACTGCGCGAGCGGCTTCTCGTACTCCACGTGGAAGACCGCCTTGCCCGCCTTCACGAAGGGGGCGAGCTTGTCGCACTCGTCGTACTGCATGCACTGCTCGTTGACCGCGAAGTCGAACTCCCCCACCAGCTGCGGGATCTGGTCCAGGTCGTTCTTCAGCCCGACCGACAGCCCCCGGTCGTGCGCGAGCTTCGCGATCAGCCGGTTGTACTTCAGCTGGTCGTCGGCGGTGAGCGGGAACCCGGACTTGTTGCGGTAGCCGTCCATGTTGTCCGGCTCCACCGCGTCGAAGCCCTTGTCCCGGCACATGTCCAACCGCGCGGCCATCAGCGGCTCCAGCTCCGCGAGCCGCCGGATGTCGAGCCAGCGCTCGCCCTCCCAGCCGTTGCCCTCGCCCCGCAGGGCCGGCGGGAAGGCCGCGGCGTCCGGCCGGAAGTCCTCCCAGGCGCCCGTGGAGAGGTAGCAGACGGTCCGCCGGCCGGCCGCCTCCAACTCGGCGACCTGCTCCTTGGTGGTGGTGAACCCGTCGACGTCGTAGACGGCCGCCTTCACCGAGGTGTCCAGCTTCCCGGTGAGCTGCCACTGCCAGCCGACGCCGGGCGGGGGCCGCCAGATCTCCCCCGGCGCCGGGGCGGGCGAGAGGTCGTCCGGCAGGTCCGCGTCGTCCTCGTCCGGCGCGGAGGTGCAGGCCGCGAGGAGCAGCAGCGGTACGAGCAGCAGCAGGCGGCCCGCGTACGGGAGCCTCATCCGGCGGCCTCCAGGGCGTACGGGAGGGTCCCCCAGGGGTGCGCGCCGGTCCCGGGGACCGCACAGTGCACGGCCGCCCCCCGCTGGGCGGCGAGTTGCCCGGCGAGCTCGGCGGGGGCGCCCGGCGGGACGGCGTACACGAGGTGGCAGAACCGCTGGGCGGGGTGGTCGGCCGTCCACGGCGGTACGGCGGCGGCGTCCCGGTAGGCGTCCCAGGGGCCCTCGAAGGTGACGAGCAGGTCGGCGAGTGCGGCGTAGCCGGGGTGCGGGTGCACTCCGTGGTTGAGGACGAGGGTGCGGGCCCCGGCGGCCCGCGCGGCGACGCCGAGCCGCCCGTAGTGCGCCAGGAACTCCGGGCCGGCGGCGGCCTGGTCGAGGAAGGCCCCGTCGGCGCCGTACCAGTCGCGGTGGCGCAGCAGGTCCTGGACGACGGCGGCGTGCGGGCGGCGCCCGTAGTCGGTGTCGGCGTACCCCAGGACGGGCACCCCGGCCTCGCGCAGCCGCTCGGCGACGACGGCGAACCGCTCGTCGGGGGCGTCGCCCGGCCCGCTGTCGGGGTTGAGCACCACCGAGTGGAGCCGGGGCGCGGAGCGGATGAGCAGCTCCCAGTCCTCGGGCCGGTCGGCGGGGTGCTCGTAGAGGGGCACCAGCAGCATGGGGTCCTTCTTCTCGTACGGGTTCACGTGCATCTTCGGTGGGCCGTCGGCGGTGGCTCCGCCGGCTGTGGCCCCATCAGCGGTGGGCCGTCGCCCGGCCCAGCAGCAGGCAGACCAGCGTGCCCAGCGCGAGGGCCGCGACCGCGGCGACGGCGAGTTGTACGGTGCGCGGCTGGCCCACCCCGAGGAGCAGGGCCAGGCTCTGCGCGACGGCGGCCGAGGCCACGACCACCGCGGCGGGCCGCACGGCCCCGAAGGACTGCAGGAGCAGCCCGGTCCACATCACGGCGCCGAGCAGCAGCAGGGTGGCGGTGCGCATCCAGGTCAGGCCGGGCGCGCCGGGCCAGAGCAGGGTTCCGGTGAGGCCGAGGGCCAGCAGCACCGCGAGGTAGGCGGCGAGGCACTGGGCCAGGGTGGCGAGCATCCGCAGCCAGAACTGGCGGGGCGAGCGGGCCGCCCTCAGTCCGGCGAGGCTGCCGCTGCGGAACCGGTGGAGCAGCCATTCGGCGGGGCCCATGCTGAGCGTGAGGGCCACCGCCGAGGGGGCCGCGACCGCCTCGGCGGGGCCGCCCGCGAGCACCTCCCCGAGGGCGGCGTACAGCACGAGCAGGCCGGTGCCCAGGCCGAAGACCCCGTACGGGACGGAGTCCCCGATCCGGGGGCCGCGCGGCGCGTACTCCTCCTCGGCGCCGCGCAGCATCTGCCAGCGGACCGGGCCCCGTTCGCCCGGCCGGCGCTCGCTCCAGCCCCGTACCCGGAGCACGAGGGCCCGTACGCCGTCGGCCACGGGGAGTTCCCGCAGGGCCAGCGCGCAGGCGGCCACGAGGGAGAGCGCCAGCAGGCAGACCCGTACCGGAATGGGCAGTTCCACCATGAGCGTGAGCACCGCTCCGCAGGCCATCGGCGCGAGCGCGGCGAGCAGCACCCGCTCCTGCCCGAGGACGAGCAGCACGGTGGCGGCCCCGACGTACAGGGCCTGGCCGGCGGCGAAGGCGTACGAGAACGGGGGCCCGCCGGGCACCGACAACGCGGCCGCGGTGCCGAGCAGGGCCCCGGCGGGGGCGCCGAGCAGCAGGGTCCGCCCGGCGGCGGCCCGGTCGCCGAGGCCGAGCCAGGAGTAGGCCCGGTGGGACAGGCTCTGGTCCCAGACCCAGCCGATGAGCGCCCCGGCGAGGAGGGTCAGCGTTCCGGCGGGCAGCCCCAGCCGGTCCTTGGGGCCCTCCAGGAGGGGTGCGCCCAGCAGGTAGGCGAGGCCGGGCAGGGCGAAGATCACCCCGCGCAGCAGGCAGGCGGTGAGGGAGACCTTCCAGGGGTCGGGGACGCGCTCGGGCTCCGGGAAGGAGCGCGGCACCCGGGCGTAGAGCTCCTCGGCGAGGCCGAAGGAGTCCTGGCGCCCGTAGGTGAGCCGGATGTGCTCGTCGGTCATCCCGTCGGACTCGAGGATGGCGGCGATCTCGTCCGGGTGGACGGCGGCCGCGATGAGGACGTCCAGGCGCCCGGCGAGCTCGTCCATCGGATCCGCGGCGGGCACGGCGTCCTTCCGGGGCCGCGGGACGGCCGGCAGCGTGTCGCCACCGGGTACTTTCAGCCAAAGTGATCCGCTCACCACAGGCTCCCGTCGGCGGCCAGTTCCTTGTACCAGGGGTCGGCGAGCCGCTGGGTCCACTCGTCGCCCACGTGGACGGGCAGGACGGGCTGGCCCGCGAGTTCGCGGTAGATGTGCCGGAAGCCGTCCACGGACTGGTGGAGCGTGAACTTCTCGACCACCCGCTTGCGGGACAACCGGCCCAGCTCGGCGCGGCGTTCGTCGTCGCGGAGCAGGGCGAGGGTGGCGCGGGCCATCGTCTCCGGCTCGCGCGGCGGCACGACGAGGCCGGTGTCCCCGACGGCCTCGCGGACCCCGCCGACATCGGTGGAGACGGTGGTGCGGCCGCAGGACATGGCTTCGATGATGGAGAAGGGGAAGCCCTCGCTGATGGAGGAGAGCATCACGACGGAGCCGGCCGCGTAGGCCTTGGCGACCTCGCTGATGCGGCCTTCCCAACTGATCCCGTCGCTCACCCCGAGTTCGGCGGCCAGCTTCTCCAGCTCGGTCTTGTACTCCTCGCAGCCGGCCGGGACCGGGCCGAAGAGGCGCAGCCGCAGGGCGGGCAGCTCCTCGCGCATGAACGCGTAGGCCCGGATCAGGGTTTCGAGGTCCTTGATCGGGTCGATCCGGCCGCACCAGCTGAGGGTGGGGACCTCCGGTTCGGGTCCCGCCTCGGGGAAGGCGTGCGGGTCGACGCCGTTGTAGACGGTGCGGATCCGGTCGGAGGCGGCGCCCCCGCGCTCCTCCCACCGGCGGTTGTACTGGTTGCACGGGGTGATCAGGTCGGCCTGCCGGTAGCCCTCGGTGTTGAGCTCCCGGTAGAAGCCGAGCATCAACGCCTTGACGGGCCAGCGCTGTTCGGCGCTGCGGTAGCCGAGGTAGCGCTCGCGCAGGTAGATCCCGTGCTCGGTGAGGAGGAACGGGACGTCGTCGAGGTACTTGGCGGCGAGCGCCGGGAGGGTGGCCAGTCCGCTGCTGACCGCGTGCGCGACGCTGTCGGGCGGAATGCGCACGGACAGCGGGCGCAGCGCGTGTTCCAGCAGGTCGGTGGCGGTGAGCGCGTCGTGGATGGTGGGCCGGGCGTCGGCGGTCACGAGGCCGGGGCGGGTCCAGACGGTCATGAGCAGGCGCAGGACCGATTCGGAGCGCAGGGCCGGGGCGAGCCGGCCGGAGCGGGCCAGTACGGCCAGTTCGCGCAGGGCCTCGGAGAAGCCGCGCGCGGAGCCGGCGGGGTCGGGGTCGAGCAGCGAGAGCAGGAAGGTCTCGTAGGTCTCGGTGAAGCGGCGCCGGGCCTTCCCCCGCAGGCCGGAACCCAGTTTCCTGGCCGGCGCGGGCCCCCAGAGCGGAACGGCGGTGTGGCGGTAGACGTTGCGCGGCAGCTCCCAGGTGACCGGCTCGCGTCCGGAGCCGGTCAGGGCTATGACGTTGAAGTCGACCTCCGGCATGCCGCGTACCAGTTGGTCGCACCAGGTGCTGACGCCCCCGTGGACGTGCGGGTAGGTGCCTTCGGTGAGCATGGTGACATGGCGCCCATGGCTCATGCGGTGTGTCCCCCCAAGGACGGAAAAGGGGCCGGCGCCCGTGGTTCGAGGAGCGCCGGCGCTAGGTGGTGCGTGTGCTGCCTGGCCTGGTCGTACGACCCGGTGGTCACGGGCGCGCACGCGGTTCAGGCGGGTACGCGGTCAGGGCACGTACGCCGTCAGGGCATGTGCAGCGTGACGGCGCTCTGGAGCAGCTCGGGCGCCGTCCAGGTGGACCGGGACCCCGCGTAGGCGGTGCCGAAGTCGGCGGTGCCGAGCAGGAGCTGCTTCTTCGTGCCCGTCGGCGCGGTGACCGGCGCGACGACACCGGAGGGCGCCTTGACGGTGACGTCCTTGCCGATGCGGTAGGCGGTGACCTGGTTGGCGGCGACGGCGGCGTCCCAGGCCGCGCGGCGCTGCAGTTCGACGCCGGTGTCCTTCATGCTCTGGTTCACGATCGGCGCGCTGGGCGCGTAGAGCACGCGGTAGGTGTCGAGGACCTGGTTGAGCACCGGGTAGAGGGTGCGGTCCTCGGCGAGGTTGCTCTGGTGCACGTAGTGCGGGCGCGGGTCGTTGTTCAGGACGTGGCGCAGGGCCGTCCTGGACTCGGCCGGCACGATGTAGTTCAGGTAGCCGGTGCCGGCGTCGAGCGGGGCCGGCAGGCAGGTGGAGGTGCCCGGGTTGTCCTCGCAGATGCCGCTGCCGCCGTCGGCCCGACTGGTGTAGATCCAGTTGTACTCGTCGGCCATCTCGGCGTTGGTGCCCGTGTTGTAGTACACGTTCATCGGGTACCGGGGCACGGTCAGCGCGGCGCCCACCGGCCGCTGCACGGGCTCGCGGGAGTTGTCGCTGCCCGCCCACTTCACGCCGTTGTCGGCGAGCGCGCCGGCCAGGTTGGGGTTGTCCTGGCCCTGCTGCGGAAGGGTCTTGAGGCCGGAGTGCTCACCGGTGACCAGCTCGGAGCGGTCGGTGGTGATGCCCTTGGACGCGGCCCAGTTGTTGTTGTCCCGGATCTGCGCCGAGATCTCCGCGCGGCTCATCCAGTTGACGGCGCCCTGGGCGTTCTTCGTGCAGGTCCAGGGGATCGTGGTGGTGTCCTGGACACAGCCGAGGAACGGGTGGGTGTAGGTGTGGTTCATCCACCGGTACTTCGCCCGGTCGGCGACCAGCTGGGCGGTCAGGGCGTCGGTGTTGCCGTTCTCCGCCTTCCACTCCTCCCCCGCGCCCGCGTTGAAGAGCAGGTCGAGCTTGAAGTTCTTGGACGTCTGCCACTGCGCCAGGTACTGGGCGTCGGCGGCCGTCATCCGGATCGTGGACTCCTTGCCCTCGCCGCCCGCGCAGGCGTAGTCGCCGGGCGTGCAGTTGAGGTCCTTGTTCCAGCGCGCGTCCGGGGCGAAGACGTCGTCCACGTGGACCGCGAAGTAGTTGCGCTCCTGGCCGAGGTGGACGCCCTGGGTGACCCACTCGACGATGCCGCGCGCCAGCAGCCGGAACTGCTGCTGGTACTGGTTGTAGCCGAAGGTGACGACCAGTTCGCTGCGCCCGTCGTGGGTGTACTCGCCGACGAGCGAGGCCCGCCCGGAGCCGACGGGGGCGTCGAGGTAACTGGTGTAGCCGGTCCGCGGTTTGGCCATGAACCCGTAGCTCTCCGGGATCAGCGGCGAGTTGTCCTCGAAGGCGACCTGGCCCCCGAGGTAGGCGAAGGGGCCCGCCTTGCCCGCCGCGGTGACGGCGGCCTGGGTGCCGTCGAGCGTGCCGCTGTAACCGCCGTTGTCGGTGTACTCCAGACCGACCCCCGGGTGCGCCCAGGTGTAGGCGTCCACCTGGCGGATCCCGTACGTGGTCTCGTACGCGGTGAGCGCGGCCATCTCGGCCGAGCCGGCGCCGAACGGGTTCTCGTTCGGCAGCACCACGCCCTGGAACTTGGCGCGCGGCCGCCCGTCGACCGTGTCGGCGAGGAACGCCGCGTTGACCACCGGGCGGCTGCCGCTGGACAGGTCGACGCGGGTGTACGGGACTCCGGTGTCGCGGAGTTCCGCCGTGATCGCCTCGACCGAGCTGCCGCCGTCGTCGACGACGAGGACCCTCAGGTCGATGCGCGGAGTGACCGCCGCCTGGGCGGCCGCTCCGGGTACTGCCACGGACGCTATGGCGGCCGCGAAGCAAACGGCGGCGAGCCTGTTCATCCGGTTCTTCTTGACCATTTCGGCCTTTCCCCCCGCAGGCGTCCTCGACTCGGGCCCTGGCGTCGGGCCGGGCCGGGGAGGCTCTGTGGAATGTGACGGACTTCTCTCGTGGAAACCCCCTGCGTACGCCGGGGGAGCAAACGGATCCCTGGGACCGGAGGCACGGGGCGCCGGAGATCCCCTCGGATCGCCGGGGACGGTCAGATGCCTTCGACGCCGTCGAGGCCGTCGGCGCCGTCGGTGCTGCCGGTGGGGTCGGTGCGGCCACCCGGCGCGGTGCGCACCGCGGGGAAAGCCGCGCCGAGGGAGTGCCCCGGGGCCCGGCGGGTGGCATTGACGACTGCCGCGTCGCGGAGCGGGGTTCCAGTGACTCCACAATAGGCGCAGGCCCGGGCCGACTTGGCCATCGGACGATCATGTACCGCGCCGGATTCCCGGCTCGTCTCGCGTCCTACGTGGTACGTGGCCAACTTCTTTCACCTCCACATGCATGCCGTTGGCCGGCGCCGCAACGGCGGCCCTCGGCCAATGCGGCCGACGGGCCCCCTCCCCAGGGGAGGAGGATCCAGTTACGCAAAGGAACCCCGTGCCTTTCGGCGGGACTGGAGCGAGTCTCTCGGACCTCGTCAGGTCTATGAGGCAAACCTGGAACAGAGGCCACAGATGGGTGAACCCGGCAGCCCCTTGATCGAACAACTTGCCAAACCTTCGAGTGGCGTGCGGACGACTACGTACGCGTAGGCTCATTTCCGGCGGCCATCGGGCCCGAATACGATCGCTACGGACGGCCGGCCACCCACTCGGCCCACACCACCAAAACGGAAGCGAGACTTCACCACCGTGACTGCTCTGACTCTCAGCACTGCCGGACCGGCGACGCTGCGCGCCGACGCCCTCGTCGTCGGTGTCGCGAAGGGCCCGAAGGGCCCCGTCGTGGCCGCGGGCGCCGAGGCCGTGGACAAGGCGTACGACGGAAAGCTCGCCGCCGTGCTCGACGCGCTCGGTGCCACGGGCGCCGAAGGCGAGATCACCAAGCTGCCGGCCCCGGACGGCCTCAAGGTCCCGGTCGTGCTGGCGGTCGGGCTGGGCCCCGTCCCCGAGACGGACGAGTCGTACGACGAGGAGACGCTGCGCCGCGCCGCCGGTGCCGCCGCCCGCGCCCTGCACGGCTCCAAGAAGGCCGCCTTCGCGCTCCCCCTCGACGACGCCTCCGCCGTCACGGCCGTGGCCGAGGGCGCGCTGCTGGGCGCGTACGCCTTCACCGCGTACCAGGGCGGCGAGAAGAAGGCCTCCAAGAACGGCGGCCCGAAGCTGCCCCTGTCCGAGGTGGCCCTGCTCGGCGCCAAGCCGCGCGACAAGGACCACAAGGCCGCCGCCGAGCGCGCCGTCGTCGTGGCGACCGAGGTCAACATCGCCCGCGACCTGGTCAACACCCCGCCGAACGACCTCACCCCCGAGGCCTTCGCCGCCGTCGCGTCCGCGACCGCGAAGGAGAACGGCATCAAGGTCCAGGTCCTGGACGAGAAGGCCCTGATCAAGGGTGGCTACGGCGGCATCATGGGCGTCGGCAAGGGCTCCGAGAACCCGCCGCGCCTGGTGAAGCTCACCTACACCCACCCCAAGGCGGAGAAGACCCTCGCCTTCGTCGGCAAGGGCATCACCTACGACTCCGGCGGCATCTCCCTGAAGCCGGCCGGCCACAACGAGACGATGAAGTGCGACATGGCCGGCGCCGCCGCCGTCTTCGCCTCCGTCGTCGCGGCCTCCAAGCTCGGCCTCCAGGTCAACGTGACCGGCTGGCTCGCGCTCGCCGAGAACATGCCCTCCGGCTCCGCGACCAAGCCCGGCGACGTGCTGCGCATGTACAGCGGCAAGACCGTCGAGGTCCTCAACACCGACGCCGAGGGCCGTCTGGTCCTGGGCGACGCGCTGACCAAGGCCTCCGAGGACAACCCGGACGCGATCGTCGACGTCGCCACCCTGACGGGCGCCATGATGATGGCCCTGGGCGACCGCACCTTCGGCATCATGGCCAACGACGACGCCTTCCGCACCTCGGTCCACGAGATCGCCGAGGAGGTCGGCGAGGCCTCCTGGCCGATGCCGCTCCCCGCGGACCTGCGCAAGTCCATGGACTCCCCCACCGCCGACATCGCCAACATGGGTGTCCGCATGGGCGGCGGCCTGGTGGCCGGCCTCTTCCTCCAGGAGTTCGTCGGCGAGGGCATCACCTGGGCCCACCTCGACATCGCGGGCCCCGCCTTCCACGAGGGCGCCCCGTACGGCTACACCCCCAAGGGCGGCACCGGCTCCGCCGTCCGCACCCTGGTGCGCCTGGCCGAGCGCACGGCCACGGGCGACCTGGGCTGACGCCTCCGGCACAGCGGCAGGTGAACCAAGACGGCCCCGGCCTTGATCAGTTTTTCCGATCGAGGCCGGGGCCTGTTCACCGACAACGAAATCCGTAGGTTTCTACGCTGCGGTAACCCCCGGTTCGGGCAGATCGACCTGTCACAGGGCGGGCCCGCCGTCCCGCGTTCCGCCGACAAATGCGAAGATGGGTTCTCGGCAGGACAGGGCCCCCACCACAGGGCCGAAGAAACAAGCGGCCGTATACCAGCCGCCGCCCGGTCACAGAGGACCGGTGCTCGGCGCACATGCATGGAGGACGTGACGTGGCGAACGACGCCAGCACCGTTTTCGACCTAGTGATCCTCGGCGGCGGCAGTGGCGGTTACGCCGCGGCGCTGCGCGCATCCCAGCTGGGTCTGGACGTTGCCCTGATCGAGAAGAACAAGCTCGGCGGCACCTGCCTGCACAACGGCTGCATCCCCACGAAGGCTCTGCTGCACGCGGGCGAGATCGCGGACCAGGCTCGCGAGGCCGCCCAGTTCGGTGTCAAGGCCACCTTCGAGGGCATCGACATCGCGGGTGTGCACAAGTACAAGGACGACATCATCGCGGGCCTGTACAAGGGCCTGCAGGGTCTGGTCGCCTCCCGCAAGCTGACCTACATCGAGGGTGAGGGCCGCCTCTCCTCGCCGACGTCCGTCGACGTGAACGGCCAGCGCATCCAGGGCCGCCACGTGCTGCTCGCGACCGGCTCCGTGCCGCGCTCGCTGCCGGGCCTGAACATCGACGGCAACCGCATCATCTCCTCGGACCACGCGCTGGTCCTGGACCGCGTGCCCGAGTCCGCCATCGTCCTGGGCGGCGGCGTCATCGGCGTCGAGTTCGCCTCGGCGTGGAAGTCCTTCGGCACCGACGTCACCATCGTCGAGGGCCTCAAGCACCTCGTCCCGGTCGAGGACGAGAACAGCTCGAAGCTGCTGGAGCGGGCGTTCCGCAAGCGCGGGATCAAGTTCAACCTCGGCACCTTCTTCGACAAGGCCGAGTACACCGAGAACGGTGTGCGGGTCACCCTCGCCGACGGCAAGACCTTCGAGGCGGAGGTGCTGCTGGTCGCGATCGGCCGCGGCCCCGTCTCCCAGGGCCTGGGCTACGAGGAGCAGGGCGTCGCGATGGACCGCGGCTACGTCCTGGTCGACGAGTACATGCAGACCAACGTGCCGACCATCTCGGCCGTCGGTGACCTCGCCCCGACCCTCCAGCTCGCGCACGTCGGCTTCGCCGAGGGCATCCTGGTGGCGGAGCGTCTGGCCGGTCTCAAGACCGTCCCGATCGACTACGACGGTGTCCCGCGCGTCACGTACTGCCACCCCGAGGTCGCCTCCGTCGGCATCACCGAGGCCAAGGCCAAGGAGATCTACGGCGCGGACAAGGTCGTGGCCCTCAAGTACAACCTGGCGGGCAACGGCAAGAGCAAGATCCTGAAGACCGCGGGCGAGATCAAGCTCGTCCAGGTCAAGGACGGTGCCGTGGTCGGCGTCCACATGGTCGGTGACCGGATGGGCGAGCAGGTCGGCGAAGCCCAGCTGATCTACAACTGGGAAGCACTGCCGGCCGAGGTCGCGCAGCTCATCCACGCGCACCCGACGCAGAACGAGGCGATGGGCGAGGCGCACCTGGCGCTCGCCGGCAAGCCCCTGCACGCACACGACTAATCGTCACTGGGCGCGACGACCACATCCGCACATTCGTTAGGAGCAACTGAAACCATGTCGGTTTCCGTAACCCTTCCGGCGCTCGGTGAGAGCGTCACCGAGGGCACTGTCACCCGCTGGCTGAAGGCCGAGGGCGAGCGCGTCGAGGCCGACGAGCCGCTGCTCGAGGTCTCGACCGACAAGGTCGACACCGAGATCCCCGCCCCGGTCGCCGGCGTCCTGCTGGAGATCCTGGTCGCCGAGGACGAGAACGCCGAGGTCGGCGCCCGTCTGGCCGTCATCGGTGTCGCCGGCGCGGCCCCCGCGGCCGCCCCGGCCGCCGCGGCTCCGGCTCCGGTCGCCGCCGCT
Organism: Streptomyces sp. NPDC054956; assembly: GCF_053609185.1. Lineage (NCBI taxonomy): Bacteria > Bacillati > Actinomycetota > Actinomycetes > Kitasatosporales > Streptomycetaceae > Streptomyces > Streptomyces sp. NPDC054956. The sequence goes on from NZ_JBSGXB010000029.1 coordinate 31,656, forward strand.
CCGGTCGCCGCCCCGGCTCCGGTCGTGGCCGCTCCCGCGGTCGCCGCTCCGGCTCCCGTCGCCGCCCCGGCCCCCGTGGCCGCTCCGGCGCCGGTAGCCCCCGTGGCCCCGGCCGCCCCCGCCGCCCCGGTTTCCGCCGGTGACGAGGGCGCGTACGTGACCCCGCTGGTGCGCAAGCTCGCCTCGGAGTCCGGCGTCAACCTGTCCACGGTCTCGGGCACCGGTGTCGGTGGCCGCATCCGCAAGCAGGACGTCCTGGCCGCCGCCGAGGCCGCCAAGGCCGCCGCTGCCGCCCCGGCTCCGGCCGCCGCCGCTCCCGCCGCCAAGGCTCCGGCCGCCGCGGTCTCCGAGCTGCGCGGTCAGACGGTCAAGATGACCCGCATGCGCAAGGTCATCGGCGACAACATGATGAAGGCCCTGCACTCGCAGGCGCAGCTCAGCTCCGTGGTCGAGGTGGACATCACCAAGATCATGAAGCTGCGCGAGAAGGCCAAGGCCGGCTTCCTCGCCCGCGAGGGCGTCAAGCTGTCCCCGATGCCGTTCTTCGTCAAGGCCGCTGCCCAGGCGCTGAAGGCCCACGCGGTCGTCAACGCCCGGATCAACGAGGACGAGGGCACCATCACCTACTTCGACTCGGAGAACATCGGCATCGCCGTGGACTCCGAGAAGGGCTTGATGACCCCGGTCATCAAGGGTGCGGGCGACCTCAACCTGGCGGGCATCTCCAAGGCCACCGCCGACCTGGCCTCCAAGGTCCGCGGCAACAAGATCACGCCGGACGAGCTGTCGGGCGCGACCTTCACCATCAGCAACACCGGCTCGCGCGGTGCGCTGTTCGACACGGTCATCGTGCCCCCGAACCAGGTCGCCATCCTGGGCATCGGCGCGACGGTCAAGCGCCCGGTGGTCATCGAGACCACCGAGGGCACGAACATCGGCATCCGCGACATGACGTACCTGACCCTGTCCTACGACCACCGCCTGGTGGACGGCGCGGACGCGGCCCGGTACCTCTCGGCCGTCAAGGCGATCCTCGAGGCCGGCGAGTTCGAGGTCGAGCTCGGCCTGTAAGGCTCTCCGCGACAGAAGCTGTCGCGTACGGCGCCCCCGCCCGGATACAACTCCCGGGCGGGGGCGCCGTCGTCGTACGCTGGGCCGTCTCCGGGCGCCCCCGCGGGCGTCCCTGTAACCAGCCTCACCCTGCGCCCCCGACCCGGAACGCATCGCGACGACCGGAGCGGCCGTATTGTCTACGCATCAGGCCCCGCATGACCCTGCACACCCACCAGGAGATGAAGCCCCGATGATCACCCCACCCGTCGTGCACTCGCTGCGCGAGCAGATCCGCGAGCACATCGTGGAGGGGATCGTCAGCGGGCGCTGGAAGCCCGGTGAGCGGATCGTGGAGCGCCGGATCGCCGTGGAGCTGGAGGTCAGCCAGACGCCCGTGCGCGAGGCCCTGCGCGAGCTGGAGACGCTGCGGCTGATCGAGTCGGCGCCGAACAAGGGCGTGCGCGTACGGAACCTGTCGGCGGCGGACCTGGAGGAGATCTACCCGGTCCGGGCGGGCCTGGAGCAGATCGCCGCCGAGCTGGCCGCTCCCCGTCTCGCCCTCGACTGCACGGCCCTGGAACCGCACGTGGCGGCCCTGTGGGACGCCGACCGCAGCGCGGACGGCACGGCGCAGGTGCGGCACACCGTGGGCTTCCACCGGGAGATGGTGCGGGCCGCGGGGAACAGCGTGCTGCTGCACACCTGGGAGTCCCTGGGCATCGAGGTCTTCACGGCCCTGTCCATCCGGTGGCTGGGAACCGTCCAGAAGTCCTACGCCGAGGAGCACGAAGCCCTCGTGGACGCCTTCCGCAACCAGGACCCGGACATCGGTCTGCTCGTGAAGAGGCACGTCCTGGGGTGTGCGCCGCGGGCGTGATCTTGTCCCCGCTTGGCCGCTTCATCCGTTGCCCGACACCCAGCTTGTGGTGATTTGCCCGGCACCGGGTGCCTGATTTCCTGGCACCCGGTGCCGACTTTTGTCATATGGACGTTTCTTTTTCACTTTCATTTGATCGATCATCGATCAGCGTCTTACAGTCATCCGCGGACCCCAACCGGGTCCAACGACCCTGTCCTGCCCGTCAGGGATTTCTTCACCACCTCTCCTTTGTCCGGAAGGCGGCGCACACCGATGTCCGACCCCGTAGGAAAGCTTCCGAGCGAGCTCGACCAGCTCCCGGACCGCGACACCGAGGAGACCGCCGAATGGGCGGCCTCCCTCGACGCAGTCGCCAAGGCCGCCGGTACGCGCCGCGCCGAATACCTGCTCCGTCGCACCCTCCAGCACGCCGAGGCCGCCGGCCTCGCGCTGCCGAAGCTGCTCGAGACGGACTACGTCAACACCATCCCCACCGCCGCGGAGCCCGAGTTCCCCGGTGACGAGGCGATGGAAGCCCGGATCACCGCGTGGAACCGCTGGAACGCGGCCGCCATGGTGACCCGCGGCTCCAAGTACGGCGTCGGCGGCCACATCGCCACCTTCGCCTCCGCCGCGTGGCTGTACGAGACCGGCTTCCAGCACTTCTTCCGCGGGAAGGAGGCCGACGGATCGGGCGACCAGCTCTACATCCAGGGCCACGCCTCCCCCGGCATCTACGCCCGCGCGTTCCTCGACGGACGCGTCTCCGAGCAGCAGCTCGACAACTTCCGCCAGGAGTCCGGCGGCAACGGCCTGCCGTCCTACCCGCACCCGCGGCGCCTGCCGTGGCTGTGGGAGTTCCCGACGGTGTCCATGGGCCTCGGCCCGCTCTCCGCGATCTACCAGGCGCGCTTCAACCGCTACCTGCAGAACCGGAACATCAAGGACACCGCCAACTCGCACGTCTGGGCCTTCCTGGGCGACGGCGAGATGGACGAGCCCGAGTCGACCGCCGCCCTGGCCCTCGCCTCCCGCGAGCAGCTCGACAACCTGACCTTCGTCATCAACTGCAACCTGCAGCGCCTCGACGGTCCGGTCCGCGCCAACTTCCGCGTCGTCCAGGAGCTGGAAGCCCAGTTCCGCGGCGCCGGCTGGAACGTCATCAAGTCGCTGTGGGGCTCCGCCTGGGACGAGCTGTTCCAGCTCGACACCACGGGCGCCCTGGTACGCCGCCTGCGCGAGGTACCCGACGCGCAGTTCCAGACGTACGCGACCCGCGACGTGGCCTACATCCGCCAGCACTTCTTCGGCGCCAACGCCGAGCTCGTGCAGCTGGCCGGTGTGCTCTCCGACGCGAAGATCGCCGAGTGCTTCCACACCTCGCGCGGCGGCCACGAGCCCCGCAAGGTCTACGCCGCGTACAAGGCCGCCCTGGAGCACAAGGGTGCTCCGACGGTCATCCTCGCGCAGACCGTCAAGGGCTACACGCTGGGCGCCGGGTTCGAGTCGAAGAACGCGAACCACCAGATGAAGAAGCTGACGATCGACGAGTTCAAGGACATGCGTGACCTCCTTGGCCTCCCGATCCCGGACAGCGCCTTCGCCGACGGCCAGGTCCCGTACGGCCACCCGGGCGCGAACAGCCCCGAGGTCCAGTACCTGAACGAGCGCCGCGCGGCGCTCGGCGGCCCGGCCCCGGCCCGCAAGGTCAAGCACGTGGCCCTGCCCGCCCCCGCGGACCGTTCCTTCGCCCCGCTGCTCAAGGGCTCCGGCAAGCAGGAGATGGCCACCACCATGGCCTTCGTCCGACTCGTCAAGGACCTGATGCGGGACAAGGAGACCGGCAAGCGCTGGGTGCCGATCGTCCCCGACGAGGCCCGCACCTTCGGTATGGAGTCCCTCTTCCCGTCGGCCGGCATCTACTCGCCGCTGGGCCAGACGTACGAGCCGGTCGACCGCGACCAGCTCATGTACTACAAGGAAGCCAAGGACGGCCAGATCCTCAACGAGGGGATCACCGAGGCCGGCGCCATGGCCGACTTCATCGCCGCCTGCACGTCGTACGCGACGCACGGCGAGCCGATGATCCCGTTCTACATCTTCTACTCGATGTTCGGCTGGCAGCGCACCGCCGACCAGATGTGGCAGCTCGCCGACCAGCTCGGCAAGGGCTTCATCGTCGGCGCCACCGCCGGCCGCACCACCCTGACGGGTGAGGGCCTGCAGCACGCGGACGGCCACTCGCACCTGATCGCGTCCACGAACCCGGCGTCGCTCAACTACGACCCGGCCTTCGCGTACGAGATCGCGGTGATCGTCAAGGACGGTCTGCGCCGGATGTACGGCGAGAAGCCGGAAGACGTCTTCTACTACCTGACGGTCTACAACGAGCCGAAGCCGCAGCCCGCGATGCCCGAGGGCGTCGAGGAAGGCATCCTCAAGGGTCTGTACCGCTTCAACACGGCGGCCGACCTGGGCGAGGCCGCCCCGGCCGCCGACGCCCCGAAGATCCAGCTGATGGCCTCCGGCACGGCGATCCACTGGGTGCTCGACGCGCAGAAGCTGCTCGCCGCCGACTGGAACGTGGCCGCCGACGTCTGGTCCGCCACCTCCTGGGGCGAGCTGCGCCGCGACGCGCTGGAGTGCGACGAGGCGCTGCTGCGCGGCGAGATGCGCACCCCGTTCGTCAGCCGCGCGCTGGAGGGCGTCACCAGCCCGGTGCTCGCCGTCTCCGACTGGATGCGTCAGGTCCCGGACCAGATCAGCCAGTGGGTCGAGCAGGACTACACCTCGCTGGGCACGGACGGCTTCGGTCTGTCCGACACCCGTGAGGGTGCCCGCCGCCACTTCGGTGTCGACGCGCAGTCCATCGTGGTGGCCGCGCTGGCCCAGCTCGCCCGCCGCGGCGAGGTACCGGCCTCCTCCATCAAGGAAGCCCGGGAGCGCTACGGCCTGTAAGGCTCCGTAGAACCAGTACTGCGAAAGGCCGGTGCCCACCCCGCCAAGGGGGTCGGACACCGGCCTTTCGCGGCATGCGCGGTGGCGGCGCGGGGGCCGACCCGTGATGCTGGAGCGGTGATGGACGAGACGGAATTCTGGGAGATGGTCGACCGTACCCGCGAGGCCGCCGACGGCGACCCCGAGGAACACGCCGAGCTGCTCGTGGAGCGGCTGGCACAGCTCGATCCGGATTCCGTCCTGGACTTCGCCCGGCACTTCGAGTCGCGGTACAACCGGGCCTACACCTGGGACCTGTGGGGCGCGGCGTGGGTGCTGCTCGACGGGGCCAGCGACGACGCGTTCGACTACTTCCGGTGCTGGCTGATCGGCCAGGGCCGGGAGGTCTTCGAGGGCGGGGTGCACGATCCCGACCACCTGGCGGAGCTCCTCGGCGAATTCGACGAGGAGATCGACGGGGACGGCGAGGAACTCGGGTACGCCGCCGACGAGGCGTACGAGCAGCTGACCGGGGCGGTCGCGCCGGATCTCGGCATCCCGCTGCAAGCGGCCGAGCCGGAGGGCACTCCGCTGGACTTCGAGAACGAAGCCGTGCTCGCGGAGCGCTTCCCCCGGCTGTGGGACCGCTTCAGGGGCTAGGGCTTGTCCGGAGGACACCCCTGAGCCCCGCCTGATCAGTAGTGCGTACCGCCGTCGATGCGGATCTCCGTGCCGGTGATGAAGGCACCGTCCTCGGAGCCCAGCATGGCGACGACGCCGGCGACCGTCTGCGGGCCGGCGAAGCCCTGGCCGAGGGCCGGGGCGAGCTTGGCGAACAGGCTCCAGTCGGTGTCCTCGGGCAGGCCGGGGCCGGTGCCGGTGGTCATGCCGGACTCGATGGAGCCGGGGGCGACGGCGACGAAGCGCAGGCCCTGCTTGCTGTACTCGGCGGCCAGCGCGTGGGTCATGGACTGGATGCCGCCCTTGCTGGCCGCGTAGGCGGACATGTAGGGGTGCGCGAAGGACGCCGAGGTGGAGCTGAAGTTCACGACCACCGGCTGGTCGCCCGCCAGCAGCGCCGGGAGCGACTCGCGGATGACCAGGAAGGTTCCGGTCAGGTTCACCGAGATGATCTTGTTCCAGAACTCGAGCGTGGTCTGGTGGGTGTGCGCCGAGCGCAGGATGCCCGCCGCGTTGACCAGTACGTCGATGCCCGTGAGCGCGTCGACGGCGGCGGCGATGCCGGCCTTGACGGCCGCCTCGTCGGATATGTCGAGGACCGCGGTGGTGAGGCGGTCGGCGTGACCGTCGGCGGCGGCCTGCTCGGCGGTGGCCTTCAGGCCGGCCTCGTTGACGTCCACGGTGTGGACCCGGCCGCCCTCGGAGAGGATGCGGTGGACGGTGGCCTGGCCGATGCCGGAGCCGCCGCCGGTGATGAGGACGCGACGTCCTTCGTAACGGTTCATGGGGACGAGCGTACTCCCGTGATGACACGTTTTGCCAGCCTGTCAAAACATGCATTCGCGATCTTTCCGGCGGGGTATCCTTCCCACCGTGAGATCCCCACGTCCGTACTCTCCCCAGGCCGGCCCCGGAGCCCAGTCGCTGAACGAGCGCCGCAAGGCCGCCACCCAGCTCGACATCGCCCGCGCGGCCTGCGAACTGTTCGCCGAGCACGGCCCCGACGGCACCACCGCCGAGGACATCGCCCACCGGGCGGGCGTGGCACTGCGCACCTTCTACCGCTACTTCCGCAACAAGCAGGAGGCCGTCGCACCCCTGCTCGCGGGCGGCGGCGACGCCTGGCGCGCACTGCTCGCCGAGGAGGACCCGGGAACCCCGCTCGCCGAGGCCCTGGAGCGCGCCGTCACCCGCTCGCTGACGGGCCCCCAGGCCCTGGAGGAGGGCCTGGAGGTCACCCGGGGCCTGCTGCGCGCCGCGGGGGGCGACGAGGCCCTGCGGGCGGTCTGGTACCGGGTCAACCAGGACTCCGAGGAGCGCCTGATCCCGGTCGTCGCCCGGCTCGCGGGCCCGGAGGCCGAACCCCTCGCCGTACGCCTCCTCGCGGCAGCGGCCACCGACGCGATCCGCATCGCCCTGGAACTCTGGTCGGCCACCGACGCCCCGTCCTCGGGCCCGGGCTCCCCCTCCGAACTGGCGATCCGCTGCCTGCGGGACCTGACGGGCGCCATGCCCCTGCTCCGCTGACGCGACCGGAATCCCTCAGAGGAACCGCTCGGACTTCGCCCTCAGGTGCTCCGCGAGGAAGGCGGGAGCATCGGGCCTCAACCGCGCCAGGGCCACCATCGCGGTGATGACGACGTCGGCGACCTCCGCCTCCACGTCGCTCCAGGTGTGCGAGTCGCCCTTGCGGGGATTGGTTCCCCTGGCCCCGATGACGGCCTGCGCCGCCTCGCCGAACTCCTCGCCGATCTTCAGGACCTGCAGGGTCGCGCTCTCCTCCGGCGCCACCCCGCGCTCCCGGTCGTGCTCGTCGAACCGCGCCGCGAGCGCCCCGATGGTCTTCCACACATCATCCATCCCCCGACCCTAGACCGAGGCCTCTCCGGTGAGGCATGCATGGCACAGGCAGTGGTCCGGATGCGGGCTGGACCGTGCCACCTCGGCCCGGTACCGGCGCGCGTACTCCTCCAGTGCCGCCGAGAAGGTCTCGGCGCGCTCCGCGCCCAACCCGTGCGGCGCGAACGGCGACTCGCTCAGCCGCTCCAGGACCCGCGGGGCGTAGACGGCCTTAGGCCGGAAGCTGTGCAGGTGCCGCGTCGCCGTGTCGATGGTGATCCACCGGCTGGTGTGCCGCTCACGCCCGATCACCGTGAGGCGGTCGCCTCCCGGCCCCCAGTACACGTGGGACACGTACACCTTGGCCCCGCCCTTGAAGGACTTCGTTCCCGGGCGCAGCTCCTGCCCGCCCGCCCCGCACCTGCGCCAGGCCACGACGTTCGCCGCCACCAGCCAGACCGGCTCCTGCGAGCCGTCCGATTCCTCGTTCACGCGCCCCTCCCCCTCCTCGCGACTCCCCCGCGCGAACCGCGGCGCTCACCCCCATCACAGCAAAGCCCCGCCCCCCTCTCAAGGAAGGGGACGGGGCTTCGGGCGATCGGATCGATCAGTGCGTCAGCACGGCACGGCTTAGAGGTCGAAGTAGAGCTCGAACTCGTGCGGGTGCGGGCGCAGGGCGATCGGGGCGATCTCGTGCGTGCGCTTGTAGTCGATCCAGGTCTCGATGAGGTCGGGGGTGAAGACACCGCCGGCCAGGAGGTACTCGTGGTCCTCCTCCAGGGCCTTGAGGACGTCCTCGAGGCTGGTCGGGACCTGCGGGACGCTCGCGTGCTCGTCGGGCGAGAGCTCGTAGAGGTCCTTGTCGATCGGCTCCATCGGCTCGATCTTGTTCTTGATGCCGTCGAGGCCCGCGAGCAGCAGCGCCGCGAAGGCGAGGTACGGGTTCGAGGACGGGTCCGGGGCGCGGAACTCGACGCGCTTGGCCTTCGGGTTCGAGCCCGTGATCGGGATGCGCATGGCGGCCGAGCGGTTGCGCTGCGAGTACACCATGTTGACCGGCGCCTCGAAGCCCGGGACCAGGCGGTGGTAGGAGTTCACCGTCGGGTTGGTGAACGCCAGCAGCGACGGGGCGTGCTTGAGGATGCCGCCGATGTAGTAGCGCGCCATGTCCGACAGGCCCGCGTAGCCGGACTCGTCGTAGAACAGCGGGTCGCCGTTGGCCCACAGCGACTGGTGCACGTGCATGCCCGAGCCGTTGTCACCGAAGATCGGCTTCGGCATGAAGGTCGCGGTCTTGCCGTTCTTCCACGCGACGTTCTTCACGATGTACTTGAAGAGCATCAGGTCGTCGGCCGCGGCGAGCAGCGTGTTGAACTTGTAGTTGATCTCGGCCTGGCCACCGGTGCCGACCTCGTGGTGCTGACGCTCGACCTGGAGGCCCTGGGCGTCCAGCTCGAGGGAGATCTCGGCGCGCAGGTCGGCGAAGTGGTCGACCGGGGCTACGGGGAAGTAACCACCCTTGTAGCGGACCTTGTAACCACGGTTGTTCTCCTCGGAGCCCGTGTTCCAGGCGCCGGCCTCGGAGTCGATGTGGTAGAAGCCCTCGTTCGCCGAGGTCGCGAAGCGCACGCTGTCGAACACGTAGAACTCGGCCTCGGGGCCGAAGAACGCGGTGTCGGCGATGCCGGTGGAGGCGAGGTACGCCTCGGCCTTCTTCGCGACGTTGCGCGGGTCACGGCTGTAGGCCTCGCCCGTGATCGGGTCGTGGATGAAGAAGTTGATGTTGAGCGTCTTGTCCTTGCGGAACGGGTCCAGGCGCGCGGTGGTGATGTCGGCGCGCAGCGCCATGTCGGACTCGTGGATCGCCTGGAAGCCGCGGATCGAGGAGCCGTCGAAGGCCAGCTCCTCGTTCGGGTCGAACGCCCGCCCCGGGATGGTGAAGTGCTGCATGACACCAGGCAGGTCGCAGAAGCGGACGTCGACGAACTTGACGTCGTTCTCCTCGATGTACTGCTTCACTTCGTCGGCGTTCTTGAACATCCAACTCCTCCTACTCCCGACCCCGGGGCAGGGGCGGGCTTTATAGCTAGTGGTGCGTCAGTGCGGTGCCGCACGCTGACCCGACCATAAGCAGACGGGGTTTCTCAAGCATGACCCATTTGTTTCGCACAAGTTAACCAGGGTCCCGCCGGAACGACGGGAGGCCGCACAGGTACCGTGTTCGGGTGGACAAGAGGCAAGCAATCGGATCCTGGCTCTCCGGCCCCCGCGAGGCCGCCGAGCAGATGGGCGTCGACTTCGGGTATCCCGGCAAGCAGCTCGGCCTGCCGCAGCAGGGGCCCGGCTCCGTCGCCCGTTTCGGCCGGCGTTTCGGCGCCGTGCTCATCGACTGGCTGGCCTGTCAGCTGATCGCATACGGGCTGATCACGGGCCGCGACTGGACCGCGGCGGGCAACTGGACGCTGGGGCTCTTCGTGGTCCTGAGCATCCTGACCGTCGGCACCGTGGGCTTCACCCCCGGGAAGCGGATCCTGGGCATCCGGGTCATCCGCCAGGACGGGAACCGGCTCGGCATCGGGCGCGTGATCCTGCGCACCGTACTGCTGGCCCTGGTCATCCCGGCGCTGGTCTGGGACCGCGACGGCCGCGGACTGCACGACCGTGCGAGCCACGCGGTCCAGGTCAGGATCTGATTTCCGGCACCGAATGCCGGCACGACGCAAGGGCGCCCCGAGCCATCCGGCTC
>NZ_JBSGXB010000030.1:0-41560 GCF_053609185.1 Streptomyces sp. NPDC054956
GCCCGGCCCCCGTTCCTGCCGATCGGGGGCCGGGCCGCCGGGACGTCCGGTGGGATGTCAGGCGCGGCAGCGCAGCATCTCCAGCGGGGGGTTGGCGTGGAAGTCCGCCCAGAAGCCGGCGCCGAACTCGCGCAGGCCGGCCTCCGAAACCTCCACCGGGACCCAGGTCAGGTCGCTGAACCCGGCCGCCTCCAGGCACTTCTCGTACACCTCGCGGCGCGGGAGGTTGGCGACGAACGATACCGGCGGGTCGAGCAGCGCCGTGATCCGGACCTGCGGGCCGGTCTCGACCTCCTCACCGGTGAGCTCGCTGCGGAAGCCGTACCGCTCCGGGGTGGGTCCGTCGAAGCGGAAGTCCGGCGACTGGTTGAGCACGAAGAACTCGGCGCCGGGTTTCAGGCTCCGGTGCGCGTTGCGGCACATGAGCTCCGTGGCGGCGACGTCCTGCGCGTAGCTGAGCAGCTGGACCGCGAGTCCGATGTCGAACCGCTGCTCGAAGGGCCGCAGTTCGGCGACGTCGCCGACCTCGTAGCGGATGCCCAGCGGGTTGAGTTCCTCCAACTGGCCGGCGACGGCGACCATTTCGCCGGACACGTCGATTCCGAGGACGTCCGTGGCGCCCCGCCGCTTGAACTCCCGGCTGTAGAAGCCGGTTCCGGAGGCCAGGTCGAGGACCGACTTTCCGCTCACGTCCCCGACCAGCGCCAGGAAGCTGGGTACCACCGCGTACTGTTCCAACGGCAGGGCCTTGAAACCCTCGTAGGCCTCGCCGATTTCGTCGTACTGCTGCTGCGCACTCATCGTGATCTCTCCCCGTTGCGGCACGTCATGGGCCACGGGCCCCCCGTTTGCGGGGCGCGCCGCGGCTTCTGACTGGCAGTCTCTACGGGTCCTGATAGACCGTCGTACTGGCGAAACCCACAAAGATCCGGACATCTTCCCGGCATCGCGTACGTGCGGGCACCGACCTCGCCGCCCCTCACGGCTCCAGGCGGAATGCTACGGACGGTCCCTTTCGGCCGACAGGAACTCACGGAACACGCGGGCCGAGCGGGGGTTCTCGCCGCACTGCCAGACGCCGTGCGGGCAGTAGTCCGTAATGCTGTGGTAGACCGGCTCGTTGTCGGCGATCCATCGCAGCATGTCCCGCATGTACTCGGCGTTGTCGCCGTTGCGGAACAGTCCCCACTCGGGGTACGAGATCCGCTTGCCGTGCTTCTTCGCGAAGTCGACCTGCTGCTGGAGTCCGTACGGCTGGGTGACCTGGTCGGAGAAGCTGTGGCCGGGCGGCTGGTCGTAGGAGTCCATGCCGACGATGTCGACCACGTCGTCGCCGGGGTAGCACCTGGTCCAGGCGATCGCGTCCCCGCCCCGATTGGGGGCGAAGTCGAAACGGAACCGCTGGCCGTCCACGGAGCGCATGGCGGCCACGATGTGCCGCCAGTACTTCTTCCAGTTCTCGGGGTCGGGCTTGCACCGGTGGGCGTAGTTGAAGCCGTTCATCTCCCAGCCGAGCACGATGACCGCGTCCGGCACCCCGAGGCCGACCAGACGCTTGGCCAGCCGCCGGAAGTGCTGGTCGTTCTGCCCCCGCGCGCCGGCGCGGATCAGCCCGGCGACCTGTCCGTCGGGGACGCCGGCCTCGTTGCGCGCCTGCATGGGGACGTTCAGGACGAACAGCCGGTCCGCTCTCGCCCTGCGCCACCGGGCCCAGGCGCGCAGGGAATCGGGGGCTCCCTCGATGTTCGCCCAGGTGTCGCCCGGCAGGTAGGTGTGCCCGGCGCGCAGCTCGGCACCTCCGAGCCAGCGCGAGAGTTCCTGCATCCTGTCGACGCCGGGCGAGCCGTAGTGCAGGTACGCGCCGACCGCGACTCCCGACCCGGCTCCGGAGTTCCCGCCGGAAGCCTCGCGCGGCGGCGGGGCGAAGGCTCCCCCGGTGGCGAGCAGGCCGACGGCGACCGTACTCGCGCAGGCGCCCGCCAGCCGGCGGCCTCGATGGGACATGACGTCTCCACAAGCTTCGCGAACCGATGTGTCTGGCATCGACGTTAGGCATCTCGTCGGACCGGCGCCCGTCCGGTGTCCCGATGCTGGGCCATTCGCGGCGGTCGGCCGCTTCCGGTTGGCCCGACCGGGTGAGGCCCCCGCCGGTGGGCGGTTCACCGTCCGCGGGTGCGCCTCGGGCGCTGCTACTTGTTCAGCGCCGCGACACCGGCCTGGGCGAACTTCTCGTCCAGGTCACCGGAGGGGGCGCCCGCGACGCCGATGCCCGCGACGGGGGCGTTCTTCGCGGTGACCGGGGCACCGCCGCCGAGGAAGAGGGTGCCGGGGATGTCCTTGAGGGTCGGGGCCTGCTCGAGGCGCTTGGCCAGCTCGGACGTCGGGGCGTTCCAGGACACCGCCGTGTAAGCCTTGCGCTGCGCGGCCTCGTAGGACTGCGGGCCGGCGCCGTCGCCACGCAGCGTGACGATGGTGTTGCCGTTGCGGTCCACCACGGCGACGGTGACGCGCTGGTTCTCCTTCTTCGCGGCGTCGAGCGCGGTCTGTGCGGCGCGCGTGGCGGCGTCGATGGTCAGGTGGGTCGACTCGGTCAGGTTCTTGTTCTTGGCGTCCGCCTTCGCCGCGGCCGGGGCGGCCTGGGCGGCCGGAGCCGGGGCGGCGCTGGCGGCGTAGGCGCCGAATCCGCCGAGGGCGAGGGCTGCCACCAGGGCGCCGCCGGCGACGTTGCGGGTGTGGACGGAGACCTTCTTGACCTGCTTCATATCTGTCAACTCCATGATGTGGATGGATAGTTGGGGCGCCGCCATTTCCGGCTGCCCCGCTCTGACATCCATCCTGCGCCCGCCGGCGGCCCGGGCTCGTCGGTGGGCCGGCTGCATGCGGCGGGCGGTAGGGGTGACACGCGGGTCATCCGATCGGTTTACCCCGACATCGTCCCCCTCGGCGACAATATGACTGTTTGTCCAGCTCAGGGACCCGATGCCAGGAGGCGCACATGCGGCCCGACCCCAGCGGCCCCGCCCGCGAACCGGGCTCCGGCGGCCTCCCCGGGGGTGCGCCGGAGGACCCCCGTGCCTCCGGCGCGGCCGCGGGGGCCCTTTCCGCCAGCGCGGCGGACGACCGGCGGCTGACGCTCGTCATGCGGGTCACGTTCTTCGTGCTGGTCAGCACGTCGATGGTCCGGTTCGTCCAGCGGCACACCCAGGAGGCCCGGGCCCCCTGGGTGATCGTCCTCGCCATCGTCCTCGCCGCCCTCTACCTCCTGGGCCCCACCCCGGCCGCCAGGACACAGCCCGCCCGCGGCCGCGCGCCGTGGCCGCCGGCCCCGCAGCTGGCCTGGCTGGGCGCGGTCGTCACCACGTGGGCCGTCCTGGTCCTCCTCGCGCCCAGCTTCGCGTGGGTCGCGGTGCCGCTCTTCTATGCCGCGCTGCGCACCCTGCCGCCCGTGGCGGCGTACGTCCTCGTCGGGTTCCTCACGCTCTTCGTGATCTTCGCGCAGCTGGCGCTGGCCCCCCGCTTCAACCTCGACCTGGTGATCGGCCCGGCGGCCGTCTCGGCGCTCACCACCGCCGTCTTCCTCCACATGCAGCGGCAGGCGGCCCGCCAGCGCTCCCTCATCGACGACCTCATCCGGACCCGCCGTGAGCTCGCCGCCACCGAGCGTCGCGAAGGCACCCTCGCCGAGCGCCAGCGGCTGTCCATGGAGATCCACGACACGCTCGCCCAGGGCCTGTCCAGCCAGCAGATGCTGCTCCAGGCCGCCGAACGGACCTGGGACACCGACCCCGCCACCGCCCGCGGCCACGTCCGCACCGCCGCGTCCATCGCCGAGCTCAACCTCGCCGAGGCCCGCCGTTTCGTGCACGACCTCGCACCGGCCGACCTCGCCCACGGCGGCGGCCTCGACGCCGCGCTGCAGGCCCTCGCCGAACGCGAGTCGGGGGCGGGTCTCACGGTCCGTGTCCACATCGACGCGGGCGGGCATTTCGACGCGGACGGGCAGTTCGCGCCGCTGCCCGAACGCGTGCAGTCCGCGCTCCTGCGCATCGCCCAGGGCGCGCTGGCCAACGTACGGGAGCACTCCGGCGCCACCACCGCCGCGATCACCCTCACCCGGCTCGACGACCAGGTCGTCCTCGACGTCGCCGACAACGGGCACGGTTTCGACCCCGCCGCCCTCCCCGAGGCCCCGTCCGGCCTGCGCGGACACGGAGTCCCGGCGATGCGGGCCCGGATACGGCAGCTCGGCGGGACCCTGACCATCGAGTCGACACCCGGTGAGGGTGCCGTGCTGACGGCGGCCGTCCCCGTTCCCTCTCCCTGAGGCCATCGGCCGGGGCGGCTGCCCTTTCGGGCAACCACCGGTGCCCTCGCCCGGCTCGCTTCGCCCCTGACCGGACCCCGTCCCCGTCGGCATCGTGGCCGGGAGAGTGATCCGCCAGGGGGAAAGATGCAGGGATACGAGCACGGACACGGGCTTGAACACGAGCACGACGCGGAGAGCGGGACCGGTCCGCGCCCCAAGGCGGAACTGGAGGCGGGTGCCCCCGACGCGCTGCTGCTCAAGGCGGCCGCCGCCGGGCGGGCCGACGCCCTCGGGCCGGGCGGGGTGCTGCGGCTCCAGCGGGCGCTCGGCAACAGCGGAGTGGGGGCCGCGCTGCAGCGGTCCGCCGTGCACGATGTGGTCGGCTCCGGCGGCGAGGCGCTGGACCCGGAAGTCCGCAGCGACATGGAGGGCCGGCTCGGTCACGACTTCGGGGACGTACGGGTCCACACGGACAGCGCCGCGCACGAGTCGGCCAAGGGCGTCAACGCCCACGCCTACACGGTCGGTTCGCACGTCGTGTTCCAGCGCGACGCCTACGACCCCGGCTCCCATCAGGGCCGCACCACCCTCGCCCACGAGCTCACCCACGTCGTGCAGCAGCGCTCGGGGCCGGTCGAGGGCACGGAGGTCTCCGGCGGCATCAAGGTCAGCGATCCGTCCGACCGCCACGAGCGGGAGGCGGTCGCGAACGCCGACCGGGTGATGGCCGCGCCCGCGCCGGCCCCCGTACAGCGGGATGCCGTGGAGGATGGCGAGGAAATGGCCTCCGTACAGGGGGTGTTCGTGCAGCGCGAGGCCACCGGGGAGGCCGAGGAGGACGAAGCCCCGGCGGAGTAGGGGTGAAGGACACCGGGGACCGGCCCGCCGGCGAGAAGCCCGTACGCCGGACGCGTCCGCCACGCGTCGACGCCGAGGGCGCGCCCGGAGCGGCCGTACGGCCCAGGGCGCTGGATCCGCGCGCCCTGCAACGGCTCCAGGGGCGTGCGGGGAACGCGGCCGTCACCCGCCTGGTCGCGCCCAGGTCCGCTGCCCCCTCCGCCGCGCAGGTCCAACGGCTGGACTCCGGATCCGGTTCCCTCCCGGCGCCCCCCACCGGGCTGACGCCCGGCACGGACCCCCGGTTCAAGAAGGCGGCCGGGGACATCCGGGCCAAGAAGGACGCGCTCGCCAAGCACCCCACCGCGGCCTCCCAGGCGAAGGCCGCGCAGGACGCCGCCAAGGCCCCGGGCGACGACAAGGAGGCGCAGGCGAAGGCGGCCCAGGCCGGGGAGATGGGCGCGGCCAAACCGGGGAGCTTCGACAAGGCGGCCTTCATCGCGGCGGTCGAGGCCGCGATCGCCGCCAAGGCCCCCAAGACCCTGGACGAGGCGGACAAGTTCGCGTCCTCGGGGAAGGTCGACGAGGTCAAGGGCCAGGTGTCCGGGCAGGTCAAGGCGGGCAAGGAGAGCTCGGCCAAGGACATCGCCGAGAAGACCGCGGCGGCCCCGGACCCGTCGAGGGCCGTCGAGAAGCCCGTCACTCCTCTGCCGGGGCAGCCCGCACCGGTCACGCCCGCGGCCCCGGACCCCCGGGCCCTGTCCGTCGCCCCGGCGCCGGCCGCGCAGACGGACCTGCGCACCGGGCCCCGGGAGACCGACGCCATGATGGCGGAGGCCAAGCTGACCCCGGAGCAGCTGGCCCACTCCAACGAGCCCAAGTTCACCGAGGCGTTGGACGCCAAGAAGGAGTCCGACGCCCACGCGGCCACCGCGCCGGGGCAGTTCAGGGCCGCTGAGGCGGCGCGGATCGCCACGGAGCAGGGCGGCGCGGCCGCGGCGGGCCCGGCCGCGATGCAGGCGATGACGGCGGCGCGCACCGGCGCGGGGCAGCAGGTCGCGGCGGGCCAGGCGACCGCCCAGGGGAAGGACGAGGCCAAGCGGGCTGCGGTGACGGCCGAGCTCAAGTCGGTGTTCGAGGCGACGAAGGGGGATGTCGAGCGGACGCTCGGCGCGCTGGACGGAGAGGTGGAGACGGCCTTCGAGACGGGGCAGAAGGCGGCGCACGACGCCTTCACCTCCGACCACCAGGCACGGATGAAGAGGTACAAGGACCAGCGGTACGCGGGGGTCTCGGGTGCGGCCCAGTGGCTCGTGGACCTCGTACTGGACCTGCCGCCCGAGGCGAACCAGATCTTCCAGGAGTCGAAGAAGACCTACGAAGCGCAGATGCGCAAGGTCGTCTCCGACATCGCGGACCTGATCGGCAGGCGGCTGGGCGAGGCGACGGCGCGGATCGCGACGGGCAAGGCGAGGATCGCCGAGATCGTGGCGAGTCAGCCCAGGGAGCTCCAGCAGTTCGCGCAGCAGGCGGGCCAGGACATCGGCGCGGAGTTCTCTTCCCTGGAGTCCTCCGTCTCGGAGAAGTCGCAGGGCCTCGTACAGGATCTGGCGGACAAGTACGTCGCCGCGCGGGACGAGCTGGACAAGGAGATCGAGGGCCTCCAGGCGGAGAACAAGGGCCTGTTGAGCAAGGCGAAGGACGCGATCAAGGAGACCGCGGAAACCGTCATGAAGCTCAAGGACATGCTGCTGGGTGTCCTGGCGCGGGCGGCGGGCGCGATCGACAAGATCATCACGAAGCCGATCGAGTTCCTGGGCAATCTGGTGAACGCGGTCAAGGCGGGCGTCATGGGCTTCGCCGCGCGCATCGGCGACCACCTCAAGAACGGCCTCAAGCAGTGGCTGTTCGGCCAGCTGTCGGCGGGCGGGATCGAGATCCCCGAGACCTTCGACGCCAAGGGGATCATGAAGATGATCCTCTCCATCCTGGGCCTGACCTGGTCGAACATTCGCACTCGGGTCGTGGCGCGGATCGGCGAACCGGCCATGAAGGGGCTGGAGACCGGCTTCGAGATGGTCCAGGTCCTGGTGACGGAGGGCATCGGCGGCCTGTGGAAGTGGATCTCCGGAAAGCTGTCCGACCTCAAGGACACGGTCATCGGGGCGGTCAAGGACTTCGTGATCGAGAAGATCGTCACGGCGGGCATCACCTGGATCGTGTCGATGCTCAACCCCGCGTCGGCGTTCGTCCGCGCCTGCAAGGCGATCTACGACGTGGTGATGTTCTTCGTGAACCGCGCGTCCCAGATCAAGAGCTTCGTGGACTCGGTCCTCGACTCGGTCGAATCGATCGCGAACGGCGGCTCCGGCGCGGTGGCCGGCCTGATCGAGAACAGCCTGGCCAAGGCGGTCCCGGTGGTCCTGGACTTCCTGGCCGGCCTGCTGGGTCTGGGCGGCATCTCGGAGAAGATCAAGTCGATTCTGGCCAAGATCCAGGCGCCGGTGATGAAGGCGGTCGACTGGGTCATCGACAAGATCGTCAACGCGGGCAAGAAGATCCTGTCGTCCCTCAAGGGCGGGGAGAGCGGCGAGAGCGCGAAGGTCAAGGCACTGGCCAGGACGAAGCTCGCGGAGGCCTGGCCCTCCATCAGGAGCGAGGAGGGGCTCAAGCGGGCAGTGGCGACCATCGAGGGAGATCTGAGGCCGCAGGGGCTCAAGAAGTTCGACGTGGTCAAGGAGGGGGACGACGGGTACGGGATCTTCGCCGAGGCCAGCCCGCGGACACGGGCGGCCGGGGTGAAGCTGAGCCTGTCCGATACCGCCACGGTGACCGTGGACGCCAGGGTGGTGTTCGCGGCGCCACCGAAGATCGAGGAGAAGTTCGGATCGCAGGCGTTGAGGAAGGACGGCCGCGTGGTCATGGAGGACGGGCGGCCCGTGATGGTCCCCCACTCGCTTCCGGCGGCCATCGAGGGACACGGAGGGAAGACCGCGCGGGGTACTCAGATCGGCGGCCAGATCCAGCCGATGCAGCCGGGGGAAACCGTGGCCCGGGTCGAGACCTGGAACACCCGGGACCCCGTCAAGGGCTCCCACGCCAGCCACGCCGAGTACCAGTTCGCCCAGTGGTTGGCGAAGACGGTGGACCGGGGCTCGAAGGTCACCGAGGTCAGCCTCAAGGTGATCGGCAGAGGGCCGTGCCCCGGTTGCACGGGAACGTTGAACCAACTGCTCGCCAGGCTGGGCGGGGGCCGGACGGTCGCCGCGGCGATCGACTACGACGCCAAGGAGCACAAGGACTGGCAAGGGACGGGCACGACGGCTCAGGAGAAGCTCACCGGCGCCGGCTGGACTGTGAACGGCGAGCGCGTCCCCGCGGAACTGAAGGCCTGAGGACGGTCACCCGTTGCTGGTCGGGCCGCCGGGGAAGTGTTCGTCCGCCCCGGCGTTTCGAGCCGTCCCGAGCATCGCTCGCCGTCGTAAATTGGCGGCCATGGCACCCACCCCGCGCACGACCGCCCTGCGCTACCCCGAGCGCGTCACCTACGACCGGGAAGCCGCCTACGCCATCCTGGACGAGGCCCTCACGGTGCACGTCGGCTTCGGTACCGACGACGGTCCGGTGGTCATCCCGACCCTCCACATGCGTGAGGGAGACCGCCTCCTCCTGCACGGTTCGGCGCACGGCCGCTTCATGACCACCGCCGCCGCGGGCACCCCGGTCTGTGTCACGGCGACCCTCGTCGACGGCCTGATCCTCGGACGGGCCGCGTCCCACCATTCGGCGGCCTACCGGTCCGTCATGGTCTTCGGGCAGGCGACCGAGATCGAGGACGTGGACGAGCGCGCCGATGCCCTGGCGCGCATCGTGGACAGCGTCGTCCCGGGCCGGATGTCCGGCCCGTACGCGGCGCGCCGGCCCAGCACCGAGGAATCCCGCTACACGGCCGTCCTGAGCATGCCCATCGAGGAGTTCTCGATCAAGACCCGCAGCGGCTTCGCCCGGGACGAGCCCAAGGACGACGCGGTCGAGGCCTGGGCCGGTTTCATCCCCTTCACCTCCGCGACGGGCACCCCGGTACCCGACACCATCACGGGAACGCGCTTCCCCGCTCCCGATCCCGCCCTCCTGGACCGCACCCGTCGCCGTCGCTGAGGCCGAGGAGGACTTCTGATGCGCAGCGTGACCTACTCGATGAACATCTCCCTGGACGGCTACATCGTCGGGCCGGACGGCGGTTTCGACTGGTCGGCGCCCGACGAGGAGGTCTTCCGCTTCTGGATCGACGAGATTCGAGAGGTCGGCGTCCACCTGCTGGGCCGAAGGCTCTACGAGACGATGCTGTACTGGGAGACCGCCGACCAGGATCCCTCGCTCGGCGACGCCGAACGGGAGTGGGCCTCACTCTGGAATCCGCTCCCGAAGGTGGTGTTCTCCACCACGCTGTCGACGGTGCAGGGCAATGCCCGCCTGGCCGCCGGCGGTCTCGCGGAGGAGATCGAGCGAGTGCGGGCGGAGCCCGGGGAGGGCGACATCGCGATCGGCGGCGCGAACCTCGCCGCGCAGGCGGCCGCGTCGGATCTGATCGACGAGTACCGGGCCGTGGTCTACCCGGTCCTGATCGGCGGTGGCATTCCGTTCTTCCCCCGAGACGAGCGCCGGGTGGATCTCGACCTCGTCGAGACCCGCACCTTCAGGTCGAAGGTCACCTACCTCCGCTACCGCGTGGAGCGCCCGGCCGCCTCGCTCTAGAAGTGTTCTCAGACGTCCCGGCGCCGCACCACGCTCACGGTGACGGCAGCCGAGACGAGCGCCCAGGCGGCGAGCGCGATCCAGGAGCCCGTGATCGTGCCCGGGTACGTGCCCAGGGTGGTGTAGGAGTCGGGGTTCAGCGCCAGCCGTGACTGGGCCGTGAGCGGAAGGTGGTTGCCGATCTCCTTCAGGAACCGGTACCGCTCGCCGCCGAAGAACATGGGCAGGATGAAGAGCACTCCCACGACCGCGACGATCGAAGCCGTGGCGTGGCGGAGGACGGCGCCGAACGCCATCCCGATGAGCGCGCAGACCGGCACGACCAGCGCGTACGCCGTGACGGCCCGCAGGCAGCCGGGGTCGTGGATCGAGAGCCCGACGTGACGGGAGGCCAGCATCGCGTTGGTGGTGAAGAACGAGGTCACGGAGACGATCGCGCCGAGGACGAGGGTGATCGACGCGACCAGGGCCAGCTTGGCCGTGATCACCGCACGGCGGTCGGGGACGGCCGCGAACGTGGTGCGGATCATTCCGGTGGAGTACTCCCCGAAGACCGTGATGGCGCCGAAGGCTGCCGCGGCCAATGCCATGACGTCGGCGGCGATGCTGCCCAGTCCGTGGAAGAGCGGGTCGTACTTGAACGGGGGAAGGCCCTCCGGTGAGGGGTGCGGCTGGTCGATGTAGGGCAGGTCGGAGTGGACGGCGTTCACGTTGATCGCGATGGCGACCACGGCGCTGAGGGCGAGCACCCAGTACGTGGACCGGAGCGACCGCATCTTGATCCACTCGGCGGCGAGCAGGTCCGTGAACCCGGCCGCCGGTCCGGAGGTGCGCTCGGACAGACCGGGGCCGGACATGGACGTGGACGTGGACGTGGACGTGGCCAGTTGGGTCATCGGGTTTCTCCTGCGAGGTATTCGACGCTGTCGGCGGTGAGGGACATGAACGCCGACTCCAAGGACGAGGTGTGCGTGGCGAGTTCGTGCAGCACGATCCGGTGCCGGTGGGCGAGCTCCCCGATCCGGGCCGCCGTCATGCCGCCGACCTCGCCGACCCGGTCGCCCTCCCGGCGCACCGACGCCCCCTCGGCGGACAACACCGCTTCCAGCGCGGCCAGTTCGGGCGTGTGCACCGTCACGCCCCGGGAGGTGTTGCGGGCCGAGAAGTCCGCAAGGCTTTCGTCGGCGATGATCCTGCCCTTGCCGATGACGACGATCCGGTCGGCGGTGTGCTCCATCTCCGCCATCATGTGACTGGAGACGAACACGGTCCGGCCCTCGGACGCCAGCCTGCGGAACAGGCCGCGCACCCACAACACCCCCTCGGGGTCGAGCCCGTTCAGGGGCTCGTCGAACAGCAGCACCGGCGGATCGCCCAGCAGGGCGCCCGCGATGCCCAGACGCTGCTTCATCCCGAGGGAGAACCCCCCGATCCGGCGCCGCGCGGCCTTCGCCAGCCCGACCTCCCGGAGGACCTCGTCCACGCGGGTCGGCGGGATGCGGTTGCCGCGGGCCAGGGCCGACAGGTGTGCCCGCGCGCTCCGTCCGCCGTGGACGTCCTGGGCGTCCAGGAGAGCGCCCACGTGGCGCAGTCCGCGCGGCCGGTTCACGAAGGGAACCCCGTCCACGGTGACGGTTCCGCCGGTGGGCGCGTTCAGGCCCAGGATCATCCGCAGCGTCGTGGACTTGCCGGCTCCGTTGGGGCCGAGGAACCCGGTCACCTTGCCCGGCTCGACGGTGAAGGTCAGATCGTCGACGGCGACGGTGTCGCCGTACCGCTTGGTGAGTCCGTTGGATTCGATCACGGGGTCCAAGGTGCCGGGGAGGGTACGGAGCCTGCATCGGCCCGAGGTTCACACCTGCGGGCCGCGGGGGTGGCCCCGGGGATTAAGCCCGTGGGCCAATGCCCCGGCGCGGGTGCGCCGATAAGATCGGCCGATGACCGCCACTCCTCGTCCACCCCTGCTCAGACGCTTGCCTCCGGGTGTGTGGGTGGCGGCCTTCTGGGCGGCCCTCATCCTGATGCGAACCCTCCAACGGCCCGACGAGTTCCGCCACCTGATGCAGTACGACGGCAACATCGAGGACGCACCGCTCCTGGTCACCGCCGTCGTCACCACCCTGGGCGCGCTGCTGCTGTTCCGGGCGCCGCTGGCAGCCGTGGCCGTCGCGCTCGCCGGCGCCATGTTCTCGATCGGGATGGCGGTGCGGGAGACGACGTTCGTCCTCTTCTTCCTGGCCGACGCGGCCGTGGGCTACACCGCCGCGACCCGCTCGCGGCGGGTCTCGGTCCTCGCCGCCGTGATGCCGGTTGCCACGCTGGCCGGCTATTCGATCTGGCTGCTCAGCCGCGGCTACTTCTTCGCCCCCGCGCCGCCGGCCGCCCTCGCGTCGACCGTCGTCATCGCCTGGCTGATCGGCAACACGGTCCATCAGAACCGGGCGCACGCGGACACGGTGCGCGCCCAGGCCACGCGGCAGGCGGTCACGGCCGAGCGGCTGCGGATCGCCCGGGAGCTGCACGACATGGTCGCGCACAACATCGGCATCATCGCCATCCAGGCCGGCGTGGGCAGCCGGGTCATGGACACCCAGCCCGCCGAGACGCGCAACGCGCTGAACGCCATCGAGGCCACCAGCAGGGAGACCCTCGCCGGCCTGCGCCGGATGCTCGGCGCGCTGCGGCAGGGCGAGCAGGAGTCCGCGCCGCTCGACCCTTCCCCCGGCCTGGCCGCCCTGGACCAACTGGTGGCGAGGACCGCCGCGGCCGGGGTCCGCGTCGACGTCAGCCGGCGGGGCGACCGCCGGGACCTGCCCGCCGACGTCGATCTGGCGGCCTTCCGCATCGTGCAGGAGGCGGTCACCAACGTGGTGCGGCACTCCGGCACCCGGGCCTGCGGCGTGACGGTCGACTACCGGGCCGACCATCTGGCCGTCGAGATCGTCGACCTCGGTCGCGGCGGCACCCCGGAGGGCTCGGGATACGGGATCGCCGGCATGCGGGAACGAGTCGGTCTGCTGCACGGCGAGTTCAGTGCCGGCCCCCGTCCGGAAGGCGGGTTCCGGGTGGCGGCACGGCTGCCGGTACCGGTGGAGGTGGGACGGTGATCCGTGTCGTCCTGGTCGACGACCAGCCGCTGATCCGTACGGGCCTGCGCGTCCTCATCGCCGACACCCCCGGCCTGGAGGTCGCCGGGGAGGCCGGGGACGGTGCCGAGGCCGTGGAAATGGTCCGGCGGCTGCGGCCCGACGTCGCCATCATGGACATCCGGATGCCCGGTACGGACGGCATCGAGGCCACGCGCCGGATCAACGCGGATCCGGAGTCGAGGACCCGCGTACTCGTCCTGACCACCTTCGACGACGACGAGTACGTCTACGGGGCGCTGCGCGCCGGCGCGAGCGGCTTCCTCGTCAAGGACATGCCGCTGGAGACCATCCTCGACGGGATCAGGATCGTCGCGGGCGGAGACGCCCTCATCGCTCCGAGCGTCACCCGCCGTCTCATCGAGGAGTTCGCCGCCCGGCCCGAACCCGCCCCCGCCCGCCGGGTGGTGGCCGACGGCATCACCGACCGGGAACGCGAGGTCCTGACCCTCGTCGGCCGCGGCCTGTCCAATGCGGAGATCGCCGGGGAACTGACCATCAGCGTGGCCACCGCCAAGGCCCACCTCGCACGGCTCTTCACCAAGCTCGACGCGCGCGACCGGGTCCAACTGGTCATCCTCGCCTACGAGATCGGCCTGGTCGCTCCCCCGTCCCGCGGATAGCTCCCGCGGCCTCGGCCGTCCGGCGTCCGCGTGCGTCAGGTCGCGGGTTCCTGGAACTTGGGGATCGTCTAAGGGGCGTTGTTCACCACGTCGGCCGGCAACACGCGTTCGGCGTACAGGAGGATCGCCGCGCCGGTGAGGACCAGCAGGGCCAGGACCGTCCACAGGTGCCACGGACCGGCGTCGAGCAGGAATCCCAGCAGGACGGGGGCGATGGTGCGGCAGACCGACCAGGACAGCTGGTAGGTCGCCAGGTACCGTCCCCGCAGGTGGTCGGGGGCGGCCTGCACCGACAGGCCTTGCGACGGTGCGGAGTGGACGAGCTCACCTGCGGTGTAGAGCACGGCGACCGCCACGACGGCGACGACGGCTTCGGCGCCGCTGAACAGGTGGGGAAGGGCGGCGAAGGCGGCGAAGGACAGCGCGAAGACGAACGCGCCGAGCGCGGCGGTACGGGTGCGCCTGCCGCGCAGGGTCAGGCGGGCGACGGGTACACCGAGCGCGGCGACCAGGACGGTGTTGAGGGCGAACACGGCCCCGGCCAGGGCGTCGGGGATGCCGACGTCCCGGGTGAGGAAGATCGGCAGGGCGATGGCCTGGGTGGTGTAGCCGAAGGCGATCAGGAAGTTGGCGGTCGTGATGAGCAGGTAGGGCCGGTCGGCGAGGACCTGCCGGTAGCCGCCCCCGGGGCCCTGCGGCCGCCCGGCGCCGCTCCGGACGGCCGGGATCCGGGACACCAGCACCGCGGCGGTGGCGAATACGACGGCCAGCGTCACGGCGGCGCCGATGAAACCGGAGCTGCCGTTCCAGGCGAGCATTCCGGCCGCCGCCAGGCTGCCGAATCCCATGCCGGCGTTGCGCAGGCTGCGGTCCCAGGCGAGGAGCCGGTCGCGCTCGGCGCCGCGGGCGATCTCGCCGATGAGGGCGTGCTGGCTGGGCGAGGAGGCCCACATGCCGACCGCGACCACCAGGGCGATGGCGAGGAAGGCGGGGTAGGAGTCGGCGAACGGGTAGGCGGCGAACCCGACCGCCCGCAGCGCGAGCACGCCGATGAGCACCCGCCGGCCGCTGAACCGGTCGATGAGGACGCCGGCGACCGGCATGAACGCCAGGGCGCAGAGCCCCGCGACGGTCAGGCCCATGCCGATCGCCGTCAGCGACAGGCCGGTGAGCGAGTGGACGAACAGCATGGTCAGCGGGACGTAGATGCCGTCACCGATCGAGCTGACCAGGCTCGCGGCGATGAGCCGGCGCCGGGTGCGGACGTCGGGTGCAGCGCCGAGGGCGGCACCGGGTTCAACACCGGCCTCAACGCCGGATTCAGCGGAAGTCGAGTGCACCGCGACCTCGCTTCAGCTCGGCGAACGCCCCGGTGCCGGCCAGGGTCCGCGTGGCCCGGAACAACCCGACCGCTTCCTCGCCCCTGGGCACGGAGCTGAGTACGGGACCGAAGAAGCCGACACCGTCGACGGTGACGACGGGTGTCCCGGCCTCCTCGCCGACCGCTTCCTGTCCGGCGCGGTGGCTGGCGCGCAGGGCCGCGTCGAACTCGTCGGTGTGCGCGGCCTTGGCCAGGGAGGCGGGCAGCCCGAGTTCGTCGAGGGCCGCGGTGACGACCGCGTCGTAGTCCTTGTTGCGGCCCACGTGGATGCGGCTGCCGAGCGCGGTGTAGAGGTCGCGCAGGACGGTGCTGCCGTGCAGGGCCTCGGCGGCCGCGCACACGCGGGCCGGACCCCAGCCCGCGTCGTTGAACTCGCGGTACCAGGGCTCGAGTTCGCGGTGCTCGTTGAGTACGGACAGGCTCATGATCCGAAAGCGCAGGTCGATCGGCTCCAGCCGCTCGACTTCCAGCAGCCATCGGGAGGTGACCCAGGCGAAGGGGCAGACGGGGTCGAAGTAGCAGACGACCGGGACGACGGAGCGCGGCACATCGATATCTTCCATGGAAGACAATTTATCATCCGCGGAAGATATAGTGAAGACATGCAGACCGACGCCATCGCCGCCATCGTCGACCAGTGGAAACGCGAACGCCCGGACCTGGACACGGCACCGATGCTCGTCACCGGCCGTCTCTTCCGGCTCGCCGACGAACTGGACCAACGGCTCCGCCCGCCCTTCCAGGCCGCGGGCCTGGGCAGCGGCGACTTCGACGTCCTGGCGGCACTCCGCCGCTCCGGCGAGCCCTACGCGCTGTCCGCGGGCGAACTCAGCCGCACCGTCCTGGTCACCACGGGCGCGATCAGCAAGCGGATCGACCGGCTCGAAGCCCGCGGCCTGGTCGGCAGGACGGTCGCCGAGGCCGACTCGCGCGGCCGCCTGATCACCCTCACCCCCGAGGGCGTCGCCCTGACCGACGAACTCATCGCCGTCCACCTGGACAACCAGCGCCACCTCCTCGCCGGCCTCACCCCGGACGAGCAGACCCACCTCGCCCACCTGCTGACCCGCTTCGCCTCGACACTCCCCCCGGGTGAAGCCTGAACGCCTTCGGGCGCCCCGAAGGCGAAGGAAGCTACCGAACGAACGGCAGATCGAAAGGGTGACTCGGTAACGTGGCGGACAACGAGCGGTTGGCGAGCCTGACGCCCGTCCAGCGGCATCAGGCGGCGGCGCTGGCCCTGTGGCGGTGGCGTACGCCAGTGCTCGCCTTCGAGCTGGATGAGGAGTGGGGAGTGGACCCCTCCATCCTGGAGTCGTTGTTCCGACTCGCCGCGGCGCCTCCGGGAGAACGGTCCAGTGGCGCGTACCGGCAGGGAATCGCCGAGTTGTCCGCGGCCCCGCTCTTCGCCTCCGAAGTCGACCCGGACACGATCCAGCTGGTCCAACTGGAGACCATCGACAGCCTGTTGACCTTCGGCGAGCTACTGGACGGGTCCGGCCCGGACGAGGTCGAGCGGATGCTCGAGCGCTCGTCGCACCTGGCGGGCTACCTCGACGATCTCATTGCGGGCTCGTTCCACTCCCACCCCTCCGAGGATGCCCACCACGCGTACCTCGCCGGCCTGGAAGCCGGAGCGAGTGGCGGCCGCGGATATCTCGGCGCACGGGAGTTCGCCGTCGAATCCGCGTGCCACGAGGCCATCCAGCGCCTCCCCGCTCACGTAGGGCTGCCCGATTCATCCGCCGGTCGCGAGCTGCTCGCGCTGTGCCACGAACTCGGTGAAGAGCTCGCCGCGACCCTGCGGTGGCTTCAGCCCGACGGGCTTCGAGCAGTCAAGCCCCGAGCCGGACGCTGAGCTGGGTGCCCAGTTCCTCGAAGCCCAGGGCCAGTGCCACGCGCTGTGATGCGTACGAGCGCGCTCTCCACTGCGGCAGCAGACCGGATCCGAGGGCGTGGGCCACCGCCGCGGATGCCACGGCCCGGGCCAGGTGGCGGCCTCGGCAGTCCGGGGCCACCAGCACGCTCATGTGGGCGACCGACCGCGGCCAGGTCCGGTACCCGGCCGCGGCCACCACCTCGTCGCCCCGGCGGAGCAGGAACGCGGGCGAGGAGATGTCCTCCAGACCGCTTTCGCCGGCCTCCTCCTCCCCCGCAAGGGCCAGCAGCCGCGCCACGCCGCCGTCGCCGACCGGCGCCTCCTCGACCCCGAGACCTTCGTGCGCGGGAAGGAACCCGGCCCGGTCGAGGTAGAACAGCGAGGCCGGCCCGAGTACGTCGCGTACGGGCAGCAACGCCCCGAGCCGCGCGGCGTCGACGAGTTCCTCCCGGGTCAGCTTCCGTGCCGCGTCGGCCACCATCGCGGCGGTCCGTGCGCTCGGTGCGGTGGCGATGGCAGCGTCGCCGATCCGCACGATCCCGGTCCACGACGGCGGACTCAGCCGCGACCCGGGCGCGACCACGGCCTCCACCACCGCAGACGGGGAGAACGCGACGGGGACACCCGCCAACTCCACCCACAGCTCCCGGGCCCGGACCAGCAGGAGATCGTCAGCCGTGGTCACGGGTTCGGGTGTCGTGCTCTCCGTCCACTCACGCTGGGTCCGCGCCCGCTCCATGCGGCCGGCGATGTCCGTCTTCGACGCCGCGTCCAGGGTCTCCGCGAGCTCGTCGAAGGTGGCGGGCAGCACGTCGAGCAGGCTCAGGATCTGCTCGCCGGTCCGGACGGTCAGCAGCAGTTGGCACCTCCACTGCGGTGACACCTCGGGACGGTGGCCCAGTTGATGCACGAGTACCGGGAACAGGTAGTGACTCGCTCCCTCCGCGACGTGCTCCCGCAGCCAGTCGACCGGCAGCCGCTGGCTGAAGCCGTACGCGGCGGCTTCCCGCTCCAGGGCGAGGAGCCGGTCGGTGTCGACGGCTCGGATGGTGCGGGGAAGCGCGCGAGTCATACCTGGATGATGCCAAGGACCCCGCCGCACAGGGGCCCGTGGCCTACTTCTCGGCGTTGTGCGCCTTCTCGGCGATGTCGCCGAGAACGGTGGCGGGCCGGCCTCCGGGCTGTACGGCCTTGCCGATGTTCTGCTTCATGTCCTGGCTGACCCCGGCCCAGGACTTCTTGCCGACGGGGTAGAGGCGCGAGGAGGGCAGCGCCTTGAGGAAGACCTGGAGCTGGACGGTGGCCGGGTCGGTGGAGTTCATCATCTCCTGAGACCCGGTGGTCGTCGCGGGGAGCAGTCCGTACTTGCCGGTGAACTCGGCGACGTTCTTCGCGTCGTAGAGGTGATCGAGGAAGCGGCCGGCCTCCTTGGGGTGGCCGTTCTTGAAGGCCATCGCCCAGTCGGCGACACCCATCGCCGTCGGTTCGGAGCCGTCCTCGGTCGGCATGGGCACGACGCCGATCTTGACGCCCTTGTCCTGGGCCTGCTTGATCAGGGTGGGGTGCCCGTTGAGGATGCCCACCTCGCCGCGGATGAAGGCGTCGAAGGCGCCCTGGCGGTCGAGCTTGCCCGGCTCGACCGCGCCCGTGAGGCCTTGGCCGACCATCTTGTCCCGCAGGAACTCGAAGGTCTTTATGTTCTTCGGGGAGTTGATCGTGTAGGTCTCGGATTCGCTGGTGTAGCCGCCGCCTCCCGACAGCATCCACATCATCGACTCGCCCTGCGCCTCCTCCGGGCCCAGCGGCAGGGCGAACGGGGTGGGGACGCCCGCCGCCTTGAGCTTCTTCGCGGCGGCCACCAGGTCGTTCCAGGTGCGCGGCTGCCAAGGACTGCCGTCCTTGGTGATGCCGGCGTCGGCGAGGAGGGTCTGGTTGTAGAACATCAGCCGGGTGCTGGCCACGAAGGGGAGGCCGTACTGGGTGCGGCGGACCTTGCCGGCCTCCGCGAGCGGGGCGAGGAAGTCGGCCTCGGTCTTGATGGAGAGGATCTCGTCGGCGGGGTAGAGCTTGCCGGCGTTGGCGTAGTCGGCGTAGGCACCGATCTGCGCGATGTCGGGGGCCTTTCCGTCCTTCACCATCTGGGCGACCTTGGCATCCACGTCGTTCCAGGAGACGACGTCGACTTCGACCTTCACGCCTGGGTTCGTTCTCTCGAAGTCGGCGGCGAGGCGCTCCCAGTAGGGCTTGGAGCTGTTGGCCGGATTGTCGCCGTACTCGGCGGCCACGACGTGCAGGGTGACGCCGCCCGCGGCACTGCCGGTGCCGCAGCCGGTCAGGGTGATGAAGGTCAAGGTGAAGACGGTGACAGCTGCCGTGAAGGTCGGGAAGGAGCGCCGCATGATGTGGTCCGCCTCTCATCACATGATGACTACTGGGCGTATGGTCTACACCACCAACCGGCCACTTCCACACCCCTCGGCAGCACGCATTTCGATCACGTTTGCCTAGAGCCTCCGGTTCGGCCGCGTCCTCGTTCGAAGGACCCGTACGGCGTTTCTCCCCGGAGCCGCGCGGGACACCGATATCAAGATCCAGTCCCCGCTCCTGGATTGGAACCCCCATGTTCTCGAACGTTCTCCGCGTGACCGCCGGCGCCGCACTCGCCGCCGGACTGCTCACCGGGCCCACCGGTTCGACTTCGGCCGCCTCCACCTGCGCTTACACGCCCGCCGCGAAGGCGGCCAGGAACGTCGGAAGCCCGCCCGCCGATGTCCGGGGCCTCCGGCCGTATTCGGCCACGCTCGACACCAGCCATGGCGCCGTCACCTTCGCGGCCGATACGGCGAAGGCGCCGTGCACCACGAACTCCTTCGGGCACCTGGCCCGCCAGAAGTACTTCGACGGGACGAAGTGCCACCGGCTCACCACCGCCGGCATCTTCGTCCTGCAGTGCGGAGACCCCACCGGCACCGGATCCGGCGGGCCCGGCTACGAGTTCAAGGACGAGAACCTCAGGGGCGCCACCTATCCGGCGGGCACCGTCGCCATGGCCAACGCCGGGCCCGGGACCAACGGCAGCCAGTTCTTCCTCGTGTACAAGGACACCCGCCTGCCCCCGAACTACACCCCGTTCGGCAGGATCACCGGCAGCACGCGGGTACTGGACCGGATCGCCGAGAAGGGCACCAAGGACGGCCGGAGCGACGGAGCACCCAAGCAGGACGTGATCATCAACACGGTTCGGATTCACGCGGGTTAGGTCCCGCATGCGGCCGTGTCCCGGCGGCAGCGAGATCCGGCCAGGGCGGGCACGCCGCCCTGGCGCCCGCGCGCCGGGCCGGGTTTCACTGCGGGCCCATGAGACGACACAGGATCATGGGCGCGCTCGGCGCGCTCGCCCTCGCGGCGGCCACCCTCGCCACCGCGGGCCCTGCGGGGGCGGCCGAACCCGGCGGCACGCCCGCGACGGCCGCCCCCGCACCGGCGGGGCCCGGCACGGAGCCGCCGCCCGCCGAGTTCGGAACCGACTGGCACGACCCCCTCACCGCCACCCCGCCGGTGGAGCGCCCGGCGTCCCGGTCCTGCCAAGTAACCCTCGCCGAGGCCCAGTTCCGCGACTTCACCCCCTATAAGGGCAGCTACGCACCTCCCACCGCCTGCGGAGCGGGCGACTGGGCGAAGGTGGTCCTCCGTCTCGACGGCAAGGTCAAGGGCCGCCAGTTCGACCGCCTCGGCCACCTCTCCGTCGGCGGCGTGCAGATCTTCCACACCTCCACCCCGGAGCCCTCGCCGGACGGCATCACCTGGTCCGTCGAGAAGGACGTCACCCACTACCGCGACACCCTCAGCCGCCCGCAGCCCGTCGAGATGCTCATCGGCAACGTCGTCAACGACACGTACACCGGCGTCATCGACGTCAAGGTCACTCTGACCTTCTACGCGGCCGAGGACCGCTCCGGATCCGGCCGCTCCGGCCGTACACCGGACCGCGTCCTCCCGCTCACCGCGCCGGACGTCGCCCTCCCCCGCAACACGGAGCGGCTGATCGCCGAGGTCTACGCCACGGGCTCGGGCGGCGGCTGCGAGGAGTACTGGTACCTGACCACCCCGGACGCCGCCCCGTACTCCTGCAAGGCGGCCGACGGTCCGTACCGCGAGGTCCGGGTCTCCGTCGACGGCCGGCTCGCCGGCATCGCCGCGCCCTTCCCCCACGTCTGGACCGGCGGCTGGTCCAACCCCTTCCTCTGGTACGTCACCCCCGGCCCCCGCGCCTTCGACGTCCAGCCGATCCGCTACGACCTCACCCCCTACGCCGCCCTCCTCAACGACGGTCGCGCGCACCGCATCGAGGTCTCCGTCGCCGGAGTTCCGGCCGGGCAGAGCGGCTGGCGGGCTCCCGCCAATCTGCTGCTCTGGCAGGACGCGGCCCGTGAGGTCGTCACCGGGGCCCTCACCCGCCACGACCAGAGCGATCCGGCCAACTCCACGCGCTGGACGCCCGCCGCACCCGGCGCCGAGCACCGCCTGGACACCGAGGGCGGCCACCGGCTGACCGTCACCGGATACCTGGACACCTCGCACGGCCGGGTCACCACCACCGTCAGCCGCACCGTGCACAACACCTCCGTCCACCGCTGGACCGAGGGCGAGGACCGTGACGCGCTGACCGCCAACTGGACCGACCAGGAGAGCGTCACCCGCGGGACGACCACCACCAGGACCCACCGCACGTACACCATGGACGGCGAGACCACCCTCGGTGCGGGCGACCGGCTCCGCACGGTCATCAAGCTCGGCGACCGCGCGGACACCGTCACCTCGCGCGGCGGACGGGAGATCGACCGCACCCGGCTCGACGACCAGTACACCGGCGACGCGACCTACACGGCGAACGTCCCGCGCGACCAGCGGCACGCGGTCGCCACCACCACCGCCCGCTACCGGCTGTACGGAACCGGGGCGCCGGGCGGATGCTACGACCACACCGTGGCCACCGTTCAGGGCACCGTCACGCAGGACCGCCACCGCTGTTGACACCGGCGCGCCCGCCGATGACCGGCCGGGTTTCGACCGGGGCCCGGCCACGCGCTCGGCGTGGCCGGGCCCGTGGCCTGGGAGCGTCCTGCCGATCGCCGGGCAGGCAGGCCACTGGGCAGGGGTTTTCGATGGAAGCATGACTTCCGCGCACCCGATCGGTAACAGGACCGCCCCGGGCAGGAGAGCCCGCGCCGACGGTGTCGCAGACTGGGCTCGCAGCCGAGAGCCGAGAGCGGCCGCGCACTGGCGAACGACCGGGGGAACACCATGAACACTGCCGCCCGCAAGACCCGCGGAAGCCGGAAGGCCTACGTCCTCGGGGCGTCGACGGTCATCGCACTGCTCGCGTCCACGGCGTGCGGGCCGAACCCGGCCCAAGGTCCCGAGGACCGCACGCCCTCGGTCCGGCCGAGCACGTCCGGCTCGGCGACGCCCGGCCCCGGCACCGGCAACACCGGCGGCAGCGGCGACCCCGTCGTGGCCTGCGCCGAGGGAGACCTCTCGTTCACCGCCACGAACCACGACGAGGCAGGCGTCAAGTACGCCAAACACCTCCTCCTCACCGTCACCAACACCGGCAGCAAGAAGTGCACCATCCACCACTATCCCGTCGTGATGCTCGGCGCCGATTCCCAGGCCCCGACCCCCGTGATCAAGGAGAGCGACCCGAAGGCACCCGCCACCATCGCTCCGGGTGAGAAGGCGTACGCGGCCCTGCTCGTCCGGGGAGGCCACAGGGACGAGTACGACGCGAAGACCATCACCCTCAGGCTCCAGGGTCCCAAGCCCGGCAGCGTCTCCGCCAAGTCGAACAAGGTCGACTTGACCGGCCTCGCCACGCTGTTGGCCGACGACGGGCAACTCGTCACCTACTGGAGGACCGCCTCCGACACGGCCCTGGACTTCATCATGTCGTCCTGACGGCCCGGGAAAATGTGTCGAACGCGGAGTCGGGCTCTGAGAAGGTCCTGAGTGTCCCGGAACTGCCGCGAAAGGAAGCCCGTGCCGCGTGCTGTCACATTGATTCGCTCCGCCTCCCTGTCCGATGTCGCGGAGTACTCCTACGCGGCCACGGCCCCGGCCGAGTCGCGACTGATCTTCCTGGCCGGAGCATGTCCTCTGAACGAGGACGGCTCCACCGCGGCGATCGGGGACGTCGCGGGGCAGGCGGCCAAGGCCGTGGAGAACATGCGGACCGCTCTGACGGACTCGGGCGCGTCACTGCGCGATGTCATCAGCACCCGTGTACTCGTCGCCTCTCACCGGCGGGAGGACCTGGTGACGGCGTGGGAGGTCGTCCGGGACGCGTTCGGTGACCACGACGTGCCCAGCACCTTGATGGGTGTCACCGTGCTCGGCTATGACGGTCAGCTCGTGGAGATCGAAGCCGTCGCCGCCGTGCTCGATTCCTGAGCCGACGGGCCGTTCCCGCCGGGAGACCCACCTCCCCGCCCGGTGTCCCGAAGGGCGCCGGGCGGGGGTCCTCGCGGAGTGTCAGCAGCGCGGACAGGCGTCGCGGATCACGCGCCAGGTGAAGGTGGTCGAGCCCGTCTGCCCGATGCTGTCCCTGATGGTGACGGTCACGGTGCGGGTGCCGTA
Organism: Streptomyces sp. NPDC054956; assembly: GCF_053609185.1. Classification (NCBI taxonomy): domain Bacteria; kingdom Bacillati; phylum Actinomycetota; class Actinomycetes; order Kitasatosporales; family Streptomycetaceae; genus Streptomyces; species Streptomyces sp. NPDC054956. The sequence continues at coordinate 23,564 of NZ_JBSGXB010000030.1, forward strand.
GCTGCGCACCACTCCGGAGATCAGACCGGTCGAGGGATTGATCGACGTGCCCGTGTGCAGGTTGACGGCCGAGAAGGTGTACGGCGGGACTCCTCCCATGCCGATCATCTGCTCCCGGACGCTGTCCCACTGGTAGTCGGTCCGGTTGCCCGACCCGGCCACGATCGGCTTGTCCAACGCGGTACGGACCACCGGGGCGGCGGGCTGCGCGCCCCCGGCCGCGGCCGGGGTGACGGGCACCGCCAACAGGGCGCCCAGGCCGAGGGCGAGCGCCGCCAGGCGACGCAGGGTGTGCGAGGACGTTCTCAACATGACCTCCGAACTCGTCGGGAGGCGCCCGGCGTTCCGGTGTGGTTCCCGGACACCGACCGCCTCCTGCATCGGGTGTGAGTGTGCGAGGTGCCGTGGAGCCCGCGCATCATAGGCAGCGCCGGGACGATGCGTCGACGGGGGCTCGGGGGCCTCCCCGTCGTTCGTCCGGATCCGGTGGGCGGGTGTCCGAGTCCGTTCGTTCAGGACTCCCGAAGCGGTCGGGCGCCCGTCGGACGCCCTAGGCGTCGGCCTCGCGTTCGGCGTCGGCGGTGTAGGTGAACCGCGCCATGCAGAACTGGGTGACGGGGCCGACGGCGAGGGCGTACAGCACCGTACCGACGCCCACGGTGCCACCGAGCAGCCATCCCACCAGGAGCACGGTGACCTCGATCAGGGTGCGGACGAACCGGATGGAGCGGCCGGTCACGGCGACGGCCCCGGTCATCAGCCCGTCCCGGGGGCCGGGCCCGAAGCGCGCGCCCACGTAAACGGCGATGGACAGCGCGTTGAGCAGGATCCCCGCGAGGAGCAGGGCGATGCGGGTGGGAAGCCCCAGGTCTACGGGGACGAGCAGCAGTCCGAGGTCGGAGGAGAACCCGAGGACGGCGATGTTCGCAAAGGTGCCGAACTTCGGCCTCTGCTTGAGCGGGATCCACAGCAGGAGCACGACGACGCCGACCAGGGTGGTGACGGTGCCGAAGCTCAGGGGGGTGTGCCGCACGATCCCGTCGTTGAAGACGCTCCAGGGGTTCAGGCCCAGCGAGGCCCGGACCATGAGCGAGAGGCTGAATCCGTACAGGGCCAGGCCGGTGAACAGTTGGGGCAGGCGTCGCACCGGACGCTCACCGAGGCGGACGTAGGAGAACTCGGGCACGGACGGGCGCGGGCCGGGCCCCGCCGGAGCCCCGACGGGTGCCGCTGCCCGGCGCCCCGTCCCGCGCGCCCGGCCGTCGATGGTCTCCTGCTGCATTTCGTTCGCCCCCACATGGTTCCCGCGGCCCCGTTCGAGGCCGGTGAGGTGAGTCTGCGGAGGGGGCGGCCGCGACGGCACGGCCAATTCCGGAGAACTGGCCGGTCGGTGACTCCCACCCCGGCGTCCCGTTGTCAGTGGGGCCGCTTACTGTTCGGTCAACTGATCAGGCGCGACAAGGGGAGGCAGCGTGCGGCGCTGGGAGTACGTCGAAGGAGGCTCGGCGAAGTTCTGGGAGGCCGAGGGGGAAGGCACCTCGGTGACCGTCCGGTTCGGGCGTACCGGGACGGCCGGCCAGACGCGGGTCAAGGAGTTCGCCTCGCCCGCCGACGCCCAGTCACACCTGGTCAAGGCCATAGCCGAGAAGGAACGCAAGGGCTACGCGGAGGTCGGCGCTGTCCAGGACGGCACCGCGCCCGTCGCCCCGGCTCCGGTCGCCGCCGACGGGCCCGCGGCCCCGCCCGTACTCGCGGACGAGGACTCCTTCGTCCTGCCCGCGGCGTGGAAGCGGAATCTGTATCCGCGGCGCGGCGGTGTCCGCCGGACCGTGCCCGCAGTCGACGAGGGCGCGCAGGACGAGCTGCGCCGGTGGCTCACGAGCGACGCCGAGACGGTGGAGCGGGTGCTCGCCTCGCCGAAGAGCGACCACGCGCTAGTCGAGGCGGCCCGGGCCCACCTGGCCGGCAGCCGGAACCCCGTGGGCGCGGCGGTCCTCGCGATGCTCCTGAAGCAGCGGCCGGAGTCCTACACGGTCTTCGTGGACGCCTGGGCGGGCGCCTTCGGTCTGCCGTTCGCGGCCCGCGCCGCCGTCGAGTTGCACGAGCTCCGGGTCGAGTGGACCTATCAGGGCAGCAAGCACTTCCCCGACGGGGTCTCCGAGTGTCCCGAAGCCGATCAGTACCACGGCGGCAACTGGGCCCGCAGCAGCGCCCGAACCGCCGGCGAACGCGTCAGGGCCCTGCTCTGCGTGGCCGACGAGGAGACGTACCGGGCCTCCGTCGCCGCCCTCGCCCTCCACCGGCAGAGCCCGCGCCGGCGGGTCACCGTGTCCTTCATCGTCCCCTCGGAGCAGGAGTGGGTGGACGAATGCTGCGCCGATCCGGCGATCGTCGACCACGCCATGATCCCCGTCCGGGAGATGCTGCTGTGCTCCCTGGGATCGCCGGAGCAACTCGGCCCGTTCGGTGACCGGGTGGACCTCGGCTGGCGGGGCTGGGGCACCGACGTCGTGTCGACCGTCGCCGAGGGCGTCGGGGCGGCGATGGCCCCACTGCTGGCGGGCGAGCTGGGCCGGCCCTACCTCGACGCGGACAACGCCAAGGCCCTGGCGGCAGCCCTCGCCGAGCTGCCATCCGACGCCGCCTTCGGCTCCCTCGTGGACCGCCTCGACAACAAGTACGTACGGCCGCATGTGCCCACCGCGGCGCGCCGGTTCCCCGTACGGGCGCTGCGCATGCTGGCGCAGGCCTCGATCGGCTCGGGCCGGACGGCCTCGATGGCCGGCCAGTTGCTCAACGCGCATGTCGCCGCCCACCGGGACCTGGTGCTTGCCGTGGTGGACGACCTCCCCGAGGAGCTCGCGGCGGTGATCATTCCTCTCGCGCACCGGGAAGGCCATGTGGAGGAGGTTCCGGCGGAGGCGCTGCCGGAGCTGCTGACCAGTCCGCCGTGGACGCGCAAGCGGACGGTGGTCAAGCCGCGCGTGGTCACCGGGCTGGCCGCGCCGGCCGACGCACGGCTCGTCTGGCGGACGGGAGAGCGGGAGATCTGGGCCGCCACCGAGTCGTGGGTCACCGGCCGGGAGCCGTCCTACACCCTGGACCTGCACATCAAGAACCTCCGCAAGGGCGTCCGCGTCAACGCGTGGGACGCGCTGGCGGTGTTCCTGAACGGTCCCGTCGAGGAGGTGCGTCCCCTCCTCACCGAATGGAGGGGCACCGGCTACACCCACGAGGGCGTGAACACGTTCAAGCCCCTCATCGCGCGGCACGACCTGGCCGCGCTGCCCGTGGCCGTACGCATGGCGAGCGACAACCCGACGATCATGGCGCCGGTCCTGATGCCGTTCCTCGACGCGGGCGTGGCGCGGCTGATGGCCGAGTGGCTGGTGCGGCTCAAGGTCGCCGGAGAGACCGCCCGGTCCTGGTTCGTGCGGCACGGGGCCGACGCCGCCCGGCTGCTCGTTCCCGACGCGCTGGGCCCGGTCGGGCCGGAGCGGACGGCGGCCGAGCGGGCGCTGCTGGCGATCGTGACGGCGCACGGCGCCGACGCCGTACGGGAGGTGGTGGCGGAGTACGGCCCGGAGGCCGCCGCGGCGCTGGAGCCGCTGCTCGGTTCCGATCCGCTCGCCGCGGCGCTGCCCGCACGGATGCCCAGGATGTCCGAGTGGGCCGACCCGCACGCGCTGCCGCAGCTCCTGCTCAAGACCGGCGGCGCCCTGCCGGCGTCGGCGGCCGGGCACGTGCTGACCATGCTGGCGGTGTCCACGCCGAGTGCGGAGTTCCCCGGGCTGGCCCAGGTGCGGGAACTGTGCACACCGCAGTCCCTGACCGCCTTCGTGTGGGCGCTGTTCACGGAATGGCAGCTCGCCGGGATGCCGCCCAAGGAGGCGTGGGCGCTGCACGCGCTCGGCAGGTTCGGCGACGACGGGACCGTACGCGCCCTCACTCCGGTGATCCGCGCGTGGCCGGGTGAGGGCGCGCACCACCGGGCCGTCGACGGTCTCGACGTCCTGGCCTCCATCGGCACCGATGTCGCGCTGCTGCACCTGCACGGGATAGCGCAGCGGGTGAAGTTCAAGGCGCTCAAGCTCCGCGCGCAGGAGAAGATCTCCGCGGTCGCGGCCGAGCTCGGGCTCACCGGCGAGCAGCTGTCCGACCGGCTCGTGCCGGACCTCGGTCTCGACGCGGACGGCAGCACGGTCGTCGACTACGGCACGCGCCGTTTCACCGTCGGATTCGACGAGCAACTGCGTCCCTACGTGCTGGACGAGGGGGGCAGCCGGCTCAAGGACCTGCCCAAGCCGGGCGCTCGGGACGACGCGGAACTCGCGCCGGAGGAGCGCAAGCGGTTCGCCGCGCTGAAGAAGGACGTCCGCACGATCGCCTCGGACCAGGTGCGGCGGCTGGAGGCCGCCATGGTGGACGGCCGTACGTGGACGGGCGCCGAGTTCCGTCAGCTGTTCGTGGAGCATCCGCTGATCTGGCACCTGGTGCGGCGCCTGGTCTGGCTGGCCGAGGCGGAGGGCACGGTGACCGCCTTCCGGGTGGCTGAGGACCGTACGTACGCCGATGTCGAGGACGAGGAGCTGAAGTTCGCGGACGACGCGAGCGTCTCGCTGGCCCACCCCCTGCATCTGGAGGGTGATCTGGCCGCCTGGTCCGAGCTGTTCGCGGACTACGAGATCGTGCAGCCGTTCCCCCAGCTCGGCCGGCCGGTGATGGCCGTGACCGAGGAGGAGGCCGCCGGTGCGCGGCTGACGCGGTTCGAGGGGATCACCGTCCCGGTCGGCAAGCTGCTCGGGCTGACGAAGCGCGGCTGGGAGCGCGGCGAGCCGCAGGACGCGGGGGTGGAGCGGTGGTTCTCCCGTCGGCTGGACCACGAGAGGTACCTGGTCATCCAGTTGGGCGACGGCATCGCGGTCGGGATGATCGGCGAGTTCCCGGACCAGAAGCTGGAGACCATCTGGCTCGACAGGCAGCCCTGCGACCACTGGGCCTCGCGTAAGTACCGGCTGAAGTTCGGTGATCTGTCCCCGGTCATCGTCTCCGAGGTGCTGGCCGATCTCACGGAGTTGACGTCATGACGACGAGCACGACCCCTGCGACGACGGCGGCCGCTGCCGAGCAGTTGCAGCGGCCGCCCGCCGAGGTCCGCTACGCCGGGGAACTCGCCGAGCTGCGGGCCCGCGACACCGATCACCGGCCGCCGGGCTGGCAGTTGAGTCTGCGGGCCGCCCGCCGGTTCATCGTCGGTGACGAGGAGGCGGGCATCGGCCGCAAGTTCGTCGGCGACACCGCCCTGGTCGAGCGGGCGCTGGTGGCGCTGGCGACGAACCGCGGGCTGATGCTGGTCGGTGAGCCCGGTACGGCCAAGTCGCTGCTGTCGGAGCTGATCGCGGCGGCCGTCAGCGGCGACTCCACCCTGGTCGTCCAGGGCGGCGCGGCGACGACCGAGGACCAGATCAAGTACTCCTGGAACTACGCCCTGCTCGTCTCGGAGGGCCCGTCGCAGCGTTCGCTGGTGCCGGCGCCCATGCTGACCGGGATGCGGGAGGGCCGGCTCGTCCGGTTCGAGGAGATCACCCGCTGCCCGCTGGAGGTGCAGGACTCCCTGCTGTCGCTGCTGTCCGAACGGGTGGTGGCCGTCCCGGAGCTGGAGGGCCCGGACGGGATGGTCTTCGCCCGCCAGGGCTTCAACGTGATCGCGACGGCCAACACCCGCGACCGCGGGGTCAACGAGATGAGCGCCGCGCTCAAGCGGCGCTTCAACTACGAGACGGTCTTCCCCATCGCCGACCTGGACACCGAGATCGCCCTGGTCGAGGCCGAGGCGAAGGCCCTGCTGCACCGCTCGGGCGTCACCGCGGCGCCGGACCCGGACATCCTCGAGGTGCTCGTCACCACCTTCCGCGAGCTGCGTTCCGGCTTCGGGGGCGACGGCGCGGCCACGGCGGACCCGCTCTCCTCGGTGATGAGCACCGCCGAGGCCGTGTCGGTCGCCCACGCGGTGGGCGTGCGGGGCTGGTTCCTGCGGGGCGAGCCGGGCAACGCGGCCGACCTGGTCACCTGCCTCGCGGGTACGGCGGCCAAGGACAGCCCGGAGGACCTGGCCCGGCTGCGCCGCTACCTCGAACAGCGCGTGGCCAGGCGCGGCGGGCCGCAGTGGAAGGCCCTGCACGCGGCACGCCACCTGCTGGCGGGCTGACGGTCCGATGAGCGCCACCTTCCTCGGCGTACGCCACCACTCCCCCGCGTGCGCCCGTCTGGTCGCCCGCACCATCGAGGAGCTGCGGCCCGCCCACGTGCTGATCGAGGGCCCGGCGGACCTCAACGGCCGGCTCGACGAGCTGTTGTTGGGCCACGAGCTCCCCGTCGCCGTGTTCAGCCACTACCGCGACGAGGAGCGCACCGCCACGTCCTGGGCGCCGCTGTGCGACTACTCGCCGGAGTGGGTCGCGCTGACGGCGGGCCGGGCCGCGGGCGCCGAGGTGCGGTTCATCGACCTGCCCGCCTGGCACCCGGCCTTCGCCGGGCGCACCAACCGGTACGCGGACGCGGAGGCCCGCTACGCCGAGGCGACGGCCAGGCTGTGCCGCCGCTTCCAGGTCGACTCCGTGGACGCGCTCTGGGACCGGATGTTCGAGTCGGGCGCCGGGGACGGGCCGGATGAGGGCTCTGCGGAGCACGGACTCGCGGCCCGGCTGGAGGCGTACTTCGACCTCGTGCGCGGCGACGCGCAGGCCGACGAGGGCGACCGGGCCCGGGAGCGGTACATGGCCTCCTGGGTGCGGGCGGCCCTCGCCTCGGCCGGCGGGCGCCCCGTACTCGTCGTCACGGGCGGGTTCCACCGGCCGGCCCTGCGCACCCTGGCCGCGGAGCCGGCGCCGGAGGACGACGGCGGCTGGCCCCGGATACCGGCGCCGCCGGAAGGCGCGGTGGGCGGCAGCTTCCTGGTGCCGTACTCCTTCCGGCAGCTCGACTCCTTCGCCGGGTACCAGTCCGGGATGCCCTCGCCCGCCTACTACCAGCGGTTGTGGGAAGCCGGTCCGCACGCCGCGGGCGACCACCTCGTACGAGCGGTCACCGGGCGGCTGCGCGCTCGCGGTCACCCGGTGTCCACGGCCGGGCTGATCGCCGCGCGCGGTACCGCGCTGGGCCTCGCCGCGCTGCGCGGCCAGGCGCTGCCGACCCGCCTCGACCTGCTCGACGGCCTGGCCGGCGCGCTGATCACCGACGCCCTCGACGAGCCGCTGCCGTGGACGCGGCGCGGACCCCTGCGCCCCGGTTCCCACCCGGTCGTCGTGGAGATGGTCGCCGCCTGCGCGGGCGACCGCGTCGGGCGGCTGCACCCCGACACGCCCCTGCCGCCGCTCGTCCACGACGTCGAGGCGCGGCTGGCCGCGCTGTGCCTGGAACCGGGCCGGGAGCGTCCCGTCGGCCTGCGCCTCACCGATCCCGCGGACCTGAACCGCAGTCAGGTGCTGCACCGGCTGCGGGTCCTGGGCATCCCCGGCTTCACCCGGGTCGCCGGCCCCGCGCACGGCACCGACCCGGTGTTCACCGAACGCTGGGAACCCCGTGCGGAGCCCGGCCGGGAGGCCGCGCTCATCGAGGCGGGCGCTTTCGGCGCGACCCTCGACGAGGCCGCGGCCGTGGCCCTCGACGAGCGGATGCGCGAGGCCGGCACGGAGCCCGAAGCGCTGGCCGGCGTCCTGTTCGACGCCGTGGTGTGCGGAGCCACCCGGGTATCGGGCCGCCTGGTCGCGGAGCTCGCCGCCGGGCTCGGGCGGGCGAGCGCGCTCGGACCCCTGGGCGAGGCCCTGCACACGGCCCTCGGACTGTGGCGGCACGACCGGGTGTACGGCGTGGCCCGGGACCCGCTGCTCGCGGCCGCCGTGGACACCGCGGTCGGGCGCGTCCTGTGGCTGGCCGAGGGTGTTCAGGGGGCGGGCGGCCCGGACCGCGGGCGGCTGCGCGCCTTGACCGCCCTGCGGGACGCGCTGCTGCACGCCGCGCCCCTGCTGTCGGTGACGCGCGAGGCCGCGGCCGGGGTGTGCCGCCGGATCAGCGCGGACCCCGCGGCCCCCGCCGACCTGCGCGGCGCGGCCTTCGGACTGTGCCGCGTCCTGGCCGATGCCGACGGGCTCGGCCCTGACGCGGGAAACCCCGGCTCGGGCGGCCTCCGCGCGGACGGCGCCGGCGCGGACGGCGCCGGCCCGCCCGGCCTGGACGCGGGCGCCGCGATCCGCGCGGCGGCCGACCCGGCCGCGCTCGGCGACTGGCTGGCGGGCCTGTTCGCCCTGGCCCGTACCGAACTGACCGCGGGCGGCGGCCCCGAACCGCTGATCGACGTACTCGACGAGCTGGTCCGCGCCATGCCCGAGACGGAGTTCCTGGCGGGCCTTCCGGCCCTGCGGCAGGCGTTCGCGTACTTCCCGCCCCGCGAGCGCGAACGGATCGCCGCCCGCCTGATCGAACGGCGCGGCGTGCGCGGCTCAGCCCGCTCGCTGCTGCGCGTCACCGCCGATCCGCTGCTGATCGCGCGGGCCCGGACCCTGGAGGACCAAGTGGAGCGCACCCTCGACCGCTACGGCCTGCGGGCGGCTCCGTGACCGCCCCCGGCCCGCACCCGGCGGACGCCCCCGATCCCGGCCTGGAGCGGTGGCGGCTCATCCTGGGTGCGCCCGCCGAACGGTGCACCGGCCCGCTCGGCGCCGAGGCCGCTGCCCGCGACGCCGCCCTGGACTGGCTCTACGGCCGCGACACCGAGCAGGCCCGGCGCGGCGTCCGCCCCGGCGCGCAGGCGCGCGAGGGAGGCGACGGGCCCTCGGTGGTCACCGCGGTCGACTGGCTCGACGACATCCACCGCCTCTTCCCCAAGGAGACCATCGAGCGGCTGGAGCGCGACGCCGTCGAGCTGTACGAGATCCACGAGATCGTCACGGACCCGGCGGTGCTGGAGCGGGTGGAGCCCAACGCCACCCTGCTGCGCGCCGTGCTGCGCACCAAGCACCTGATGAACCCCGAGGTGCTGCGGCTGGCCCGCCGGATCGTGGAGACGGTGGTGCGCCGGCTCCTGGACAAGCTGACCCCCGAGATCCGGCGTTCGTTCACGGGTACGCGCTCGCGCCGCCCGAGCCTGCTGGCCTCGGCCCGCGACTTCGACTTCCGCGGTACCGTCCGCGCCAACCTGGCGCACTACCAGCCGGCGGAGCGCCGCATCCTGATCGAGCGGCCCCGGTTCCATTCGCGCACCCGCAAGCACCTGGAGCAGTGGCAGCTCATCCTGCTGGTGGACCAGTCCGGTTCCATGGTCGACTCGGTCATCCACTCCGCGGTCACCGCCGCGAGCCTGTGGGGGCTGCCGGGGCTGAAGACCCATCTGGTCGCCTTCGACACCAGCGTGGTGGACCTGACGAGCGGTGTCACCGACCCGGTCGAGCTCCTCATGCGCGTCCAGCTCGGCGGCGGCACCGACATCGCGCGGGCGGTGGACTACGGCACCCGCCTGATCGACAACCCGAGACGCGCCATCGTCGCGCTGATCACCGACTTCTACGAGGGCGGGGACCCGTACCGGCTGGTGCGCGGCGTCCGCGCGCTGACCGGGCAGGGCACGACCGTACTGGGTCTCGCCGCGCTCGACGAGGACGCGAACCCGGCGTACGACCGGGAGACCGCGCAGCGGCTCGCCGACGCCGGCGCGCACGTCGGCGCGATGACGCCCGGTCAGCTGGCCGAGTTCGTCGCCGAGAGGCTGGGCCGATGACCGGGACCACGACGGGAACGTCCGGGGGGACCGGGACGACCCGCACCGATCTGCTCGCCCTGGACCTCGACACCCTCGCGGCGCTCGCCAACCGCGGGCTGGTCAAACGCGCCGCGAAGGAACTCGACGCGGGCGCCGGGGCGGTGCTGTCCGAGGAGGAGGACGGCACGCTCCACGGCACGTTCCCGGACGGTACCGAGGCCTCGCTCCCGCCGGCCGCGGGCCTCGACCAGGGCGCATGCACCTGCGGAGCTCCCGGGATCTGCCGACACGTCCTCGGGCTGGTCCTGGCCTGCCAACGCGCGGCCGCGGGCTCGCTCGCGGCCACCGGTGGCAACGGCGGGACCGGTACCTCGAGCCATGGCTCCGGCGATGGCGCGAGCGATGACGGAGCCACGGCGCGATCCGGTGACTCCGGGGCGGCTCGGGGCGATGGCGGAGCCACGGTCCGGACCGATGACGGGGCTCAGGCGCGGACCGGAGACGAGGCCGCGCCCCGGGCCGATCACGAGGCCCCGGCGCGGGTCGCCCGGGTGCCCTGGTCGCCGGGCGCCATCGACGACGACGCCCTGAGCGCCGCCGTCGGAGCGCGCTCCGTGGCCACCGCCCGGCGCACCCTGGCCCGCGGTTACACCGCCCGGCTGCACCACCCCACCGCCGAGTCGCCCGCCGCCTGGGCGGAACTGCCCACCTGCACGGTACGGTTCCCCGTCCCCGCGCCGGCCGGCATCGGACACGCGGTCACCGATGCCGCCACCGCCCGCCGAGGGGAGGTCATCGCGCTCGCGGTCTGGGCGTTCCGGGCCGCGACCGAGGCCGATCCGGCCGATCCGCCCGCCCAGATCGACGTGGGAGGGAGCGGCGGCTGGGCGCACGCGGGCGGCCCGGAGACGGGCGCGGCGGCCGCGCTCCTCGACGACCTGCTGCTGGACGGCGCGGCCCACGCCGGCCCGGTCCTGGCCACCGCGCTGCGCCGGACCCGGGAGGAGCTGTCCGCCCGCGCCCTGCACTGGCCCGCGGGAATCCTGGCCGACTTGACCGAGCAGCTCGACGACCACGCCGCCCGGGGCGCCCGCTACCGCGCCGAGCGGTACGCCGCGCTGATCACCGAGTTCCACGCACGGCTCCGAGCGGCCTCCCGCGACACCGGGCTCGCCGCGTCCCAGGTCCTGGGCTCCGGGGAGCGTGGCGACACCGCTCTGCGCCGGGTCCGCCTCACCGCGCTCGGCTGCCGGATCAGCGGTACCCCGGGCGACCGGACCGCGGAGGTGTTCCTCGCCCACGCCGGTGCCGGCACCGGCCTCGTGCTGCGCCGCAGGTGGGAGCTGGCGCCCGGACAGGAACCGACCGGGCCCGAGCTGGCTCCCCGGCGGCTGGCGGGCTCCTCGCTCGGCGCGGTGGCCCGCGCCAACCTGGTGAGCGAGAGTGCCTCCCGTACGCCCGGGTTGTCCGTCACCATCGGGGCGGGGCGGCTGGCCTCGACGAGCGTCACCCCGGTCGGCTCGGCGTGGGCGGATCTGCCCGAGCCCCTGCTGGTACGGGACTTCGCCGCCCACGCCCGGGAACTGGACCGGCTGCCGCCCTACCTGGTCCGGCCGCGGACCGAGGCCGGCTCCGTACGCGTGGTCGAGGTCCAGGAGGTCGGAGAGCTGGGGTACGACCCGGCCGAGCAGCGGCTGGAGGCGACGGTGCGCGATGCGTACGGCGCCGTCGGGGTGGTGTCGGCGACCCACAACCCGTACAGCCCGGGTGCGTTGGACGTGCTCGCCGAGTGCCTGGACGGCGGCCGGGGCGAGGTCCGCCGCGTGAGCGCTTTCGTCCGCGTGACGGGTGACGGGCTCGTGTTCGACCCGATCGCCGTCATGACGGCCGAGGGCGTGGTCGTCCCCGACCTGACCCCCGCCGCCGGCTCCCGCCTCGTGCCGAGTCTGTTCCCGCGTCCGCGGGACCCGCTCTCCGAGGCGATGGACGGTGCTCTGTCCGCGATGGCCTCGGCGGCGGGACTCGGCCTGCGCCACCTCGGCGGCCCCGCCCGCGCCGGGCTCGAGGAGTCCGCCACCGCCTTGTCCCGGACGGGCCTGACGACCGCGGCCGGCCTGGTGCGGGGCTTCCTCGGCGCCCTGCGCGAGGAGGGCCCGGAGGCGGCGGTGCGCCCGTGGCTCGACGCGCAGATCCACCTCCTGACCGCCCTGGAACTCCACGCCCGCGCCACGTGAGCCGTACGCCGTGAACCCGACGCACGCTCGGCGTTCCGGACCGGGAGGAAGCCCGGTGGGGGGCCAAGGCCTCGGAGGATGACGGGTGCCTCCCCCACCCAGGGGAAGCACCCGTCCCGCCCTCACCCCGGGCCGCTGATCGAGGGGCCGCCGGCCGAGCGCGTGTCGATCATGGTGGACTGACGGCATGTCGACACTGCCGCATCGCCTCTTCGAGGCCCTCGACCGATTCCACGAGGCCCACCCGTGGGACCACAACGCCCATTACCACCGGTGGATCATGCGACAGCTCCCCCCGCGCTTCGACCGGGCCCTGGACGTCGGTTCGGGCAGCGGAGACCTCGCCCGGCTCCTGAGCTCGCGTGCCGCTTCGGTGCAGGCCCTGGATGCCGACCCCACGATCGTCGCCCGGGCCAGGGAGCTCACCGGGCGCACCGTCCCGGTGCGGTTCACCGTCGGAGACGCGATGACCGAGCTGCCGCCCGGCCCCCATGACGTCATCACGTGTGTCGCCACCCTCCACCACCTGCCGTTCACCGACGCCCTGACCCACCTGCGCGAGCACGTGGCACCCGGTGGGACCCTCGTCGTCGTGGGAGTCGCCCGTGCGCAGTCGGCCGGCGACCACCTCCTCGGCGCCGTCGCCGTTCCGGTGAACGTCGCCATGGCGTGGGCCAAGAACAAGGGGCGACGGGTACCGCGGCCGGCCTCGATGACCGCTCCCACCCGGCCGGCGACCCTGAGCTTCGCCGGCATCGTCCGTGAGGCCCGCCGCGTTCTGCCCGGCGTCCGGCTGCGCCGCCGCCTGTTCTGGCGCTACACGCTGGTCTGGCACCACAACTGACGATCCGCCACAGCGCGAACGCTCCGAAGCCACCGCACACGGAAAGGAGATAGGTCGGCCATCGACATATGTCGGCTGGCGAGCTATCGTGATCGTTGTGAACGATCAACCTCTGCGGGAACCGACCCTGCTCATCCTCACCGCGATCGCCGATGCCCCACGGCACGGATACGCGATCGCCCAGGAGGTCGAGAAGATCTCGGAAGGCCGCACGAAAATGCGCACGGGAACGCTGTACGGAGCCCTGGAGCGACTCCTGGAACAGGGGCTCATCGCCGTCCACGAGGAGGAGGTGGTCGACGGACGCAGGCGGCGCAGCTACGCCCTGGCGCCGCACGGGCGCGAGATCCTGGCCGCCGAGGCGGCCCGTATCGCACACACCGCCGAGGAAGCGACCCGGCGTCTGGAGCTCGGCGGGTTCGGCGGGTTCGGCAAGGCGGTGACCGCATGACCGCGCTGCTGAGGCTCTATCCGGCCGCCTACCGCCGGGAGTTCGGCGACGAGATCGCCGACGCCTACCACCGGGCCACCGAGGGCACGGACAGGCCGGCACGGATGCGCGAGGCCTCCGATGTGATCGGGCACGCGCTGCGCATGCGCCTCGGGCTGGGCTCGTCGGGACGCGCCGGACGGTTCCTCGCGGCTCTGGCACCGTTCGCCGTCGTCGCACTCGGCGTGCACGCGGTGATCTGGTCCCGGCTGACGGCCCCCGCTCTCCGCGTCGGCCACCTGATCGACGAGGTCGGCCCCACGGTTCTGACGGGCGCGGCCAGCATCGTGACACTGGTGGGCGCTGTCCTGGCCCTGACGGGCCGCTGGACGATGGGCGCGTGGACCGTACTGGCAGGCACCGGCTCGATCTTCGCTTCCCAGGCGATGCGGCTCGGATTCGGCATCGAGTTCGCGGTCGTCACCAGCGGGCCCTTCCTCCTCATGGCACTGGTGGCCGTACTGTGCCCGCCCGATCTGCGTCCCGTCCTGCGCCGGCGCACGGCGACCGGCGTGGCCGCCACGCTGGCGGGGGCGGCCGCACTGACCGCCGCGCCGGTGGCACTGCCGCTGCCGTACGGGGTCGGCGGGCTGTGCACCGCCGTGGCGATGGCCGGCGGGCTGGTGCCGGCCGGGCGGCAGGCGTTCGCCCGGCTGCGCACGGCACCCGCGGCCCTCCTCGCGGGCCTGCCCTTCGTCCAGCTCAGCATGTTCACCGGGATGGTGAACTGGTTGTTCCTGCCCGCCGTTCTGGGACTGCTCCTGGCCGCGTCCGCGGTGGTGAGCGTCCGCCGCCGCCGGGGCGGCTCCACCCCGGCGGTCTGAATCCCGGGGGACCCGCGGCAGCGCAGGGAACCGACAGCCCACCAGGTCACCGGCCCGGTGGGCTTCGGCTTGCTCTCAGCCGGTGCGCAGGATCCGGAAGCGATCGGGGTCCGCGGGGTCCCGGTCGGCGACTTGGATCGGTGCCCAAGTCCATTGCCACACGTCGATGCCCGGCGTGCGGGAGAACCGGATCGGCCCGCGGGTGCCCTCGACCTCCACGCGGGGCCATGCCCCGGCGACGGCCGTACGGTCCGCGCCGTGGGAACGCAGCACCTCGGCGAGGACGGTGACGGTGTCCCAGCCCTCGAAGGCGACGAAGGAGGGCGGTTCGCCCAGCCGCTCGCGGAGCTCCTTCCCGACGCGTTCGCCGAGAGGACCGAACCGCTCGGGCAGGTAGCGCAGGAACGGGATGCCCGAGCCGTCCTCACCCAGCGCCGCGGCCCATTCGGCGAACTCCGGCTGTCCGGCCGGAGCTCCGATCAGGATGTCCGCAAGCCGCCGGTCGCCCCGTACGGCCCGGACGATCGGCACCGCCGGCTCCGGATGGCCGGCCAGCAGCAGGAGCGCCGTCGCGCCCTGGCCGACGAGCTCGTCGCACAGGGCCTCGGGGGTGAGCGCGTTCGCGTCGAGTTCGACGACGGTGCCACCGCGGGAAGCGACGTGGTCCCGCAGGATGCGGGTCCCGGACGCCCAGTAGACGCTCGGCTGGGTCGCCACGGCGATCCGGCTCCGTCCCGCGTCGAGGAGGAAGTCTGCGTAGATCCGCCAGCCCCGGGACTGGGCCGGGGCCAGCCGCGCGACCCACTCCGTCGGCTCCTCGGTGAGCGCGTCGAGCACCGCGGAGGAGCAGAGGAACGGCACGCCGAGGGCGTCGGCCCGGGCGGCGGCGGCTCGGGCGACGACACTGTGGTACTCCCCCACCACGGCGGCCACGCCCAGGCCGCCCAGTTCGTCCACCGCCGCGGCGGCCCGCTCCGGATCGGCTGCGGTGTCCCGGACCACCAGCTCCAGCGGCCTTCCGTCGATCCCGCCGGCGTCGTTGACCTCACCAACGGCCAACTGCAGCCCTGCGAGCAGGTGTCGGCCCGCCTCGGCCCAGCCGGGCCTCGTCAACGGGACAAGAGCGCCCAGGAGGACGGGCGGCGATGGTGGCGTGTTCATCGGGTGGAGTCTCCCCTTGGACTGTGGGTGTGCGGCCGCGGGCTCGGGCGCACCCGGATGATCATGCCCTTCATACCTGACTACGTGCAGGGCCGGACGTCCGCGTACGATGCGGCCAGCGACTGAACTCGTTCAAATAGGGGGGGCACATGCGGAGGCTTTCACGGCAACGGCTCGGGCGCGTGCTGTGGTCGGCGTTGGCGATCGAGGCCGTGGCACTGGCGGCGGCTTTCGCACTCTCGGACCCCACAAGGCTGAGGCCCGACTATGCGGGTGGCGGCCTTCTCACCCTCGGCGCACTCGCGGCCGAGTTCCTGGCGATCGTGGCCTTCGCCAACGCCCACCTGCGCCAGAGGCCCGAGGCGGCCTGGTGGGCGGCCGCTTCGGCGACGGCCGTCCCGGCGGTAGGGGTGATGCTGCTGATCGCGGGGACGGGTGGCTGGTTCGTCTGGTGCGGCATCGCGCTGCTCGCGTCCGCCGCCGGCGTCCTCGTGAGCCTCTGGCGCGGGTCGCCGCCCGAACCGGGTGACGGAGGCGCTGCCGGAGCCGACGGGGCCACCACGCGCCGTACGGGACGGGCCGCGGTCGCCCTGTCCGCCGTCGCGCTGGTGACGGCCATCTCGATGGCCGTCACCGGGCCGGGAATGGAGGACGTGGACTTCTCCGGAACGTGGACGGCATCAGGGCGCGACCTCACCCTCACGCTGACCGACGGAGCCCACGGACAGGGCGGTAAGTACACCTTGCGGTCGGGAGAGTGTACGGAGGAGGCGACCTGGAACCTCGACTACCCGCAGATGACGACCTCCGTCCAGGTCTGGCTGAACCAGGGCGAGGCGACGCACTGCCTCCCGGGCGGCACCCAGGTCATGGTTCGCGTCGCCGGCGGCACCGTGGCCGCCCCCGTCCTCAGCCTCCCCGGCCCGGACGGGACCGCCTGGCTCCTCACCCGGCAGTGAGCGCGCCGGTGGCTACGCCGCCTCGAGGACGAAGAAGAGGAAGCAGGTCTTGGTCGACAGGGCCTGGAACTCCTCGGGGAACAGTTCCCGGGCGGCCGGGTCGGGCTGCGGCTCGCTGAAGCCGGAGAGACGGAAACCGGCGGTGGCGAAGGCATCCGTCATCGCGTGCAACGGCCTGCGCCAGAACTTCATGGGGACGGACTGGCCGTTGAACGTCCAGTCGAAGGTATAGCTGGTGGTCGCGAAGTAGTCGGGCCGGGGATCCTGGAACGCGTAGGCCACGAACGGGTGGTCCACCGACGCGATCAGCCGGCCGCCGGGCCCGAGCACGCGCCGCAGTTCGGCGAGAACCGGCTCCCAGTCCTCGAGGTAGTGCAGCACCAGCGATGCGACCACGCCGTCGAACTCGCCGTCGGCGAACGGCAGAGGGCCGCGCAGGTCGACCTGATGCAGGGCCGCGTCGTCACCGAGCCGCCGTCTCGCCAGCACCAGCATCCCGGCGCTGGCGTCGATGCCGGTGACGACCGCACCGCGATCGCGCAGCGCGGCGGACAGCGCGCCCGAGCCGCAGCCGGCGTCCAGAATCCGACGGCCGGCCACATCTCCGGCGAGGGCCAGCATCCCGGGCCGCTCGTAGTACGCGTTCACGAGGTTGTTCTCGTTCTCCGCCGAGTACGCCTCGGCGAAGCCGTCGTAGTCGTTCACCCGGACCGGATCGGCGGACTGGGCGAATCCCTCGGGCGCATCCGTTGCACGTTCCATCGCCGCAGCCTAGTAGTCACATTATTTGACTGCTCGTTGTTGCCCGGCGCAGGGACAGGGCGAAGGCGCAGCTGGTGAATGCCAGGACGGCGATCGGTGGTGGGGGCAGGAGCCAGATGGATGCGGCCAGGGTTGCCAGGGAGGTGGCCAGGGTGATGCGTCCGAAGGCGGAACGGCGCTCGACGAGGGTCGGTGCGTGGCGGACGGCGGCGAGGAGGAGCAGGCCGCAGGCGATGGTGAACAGGGACATCACGATGCTGATGCCCTGGAAGACGTCGAGGGTGGTGCGTTCGATGCCCAGCAGGGTGAGGGCGGATTCCCGCATCGCCTCGTCGGCGGCCCGCTGTTGCGGGGTCTTGGTGCCCAGCGTCTCCAGCATCGCCGCGAGGACGAGATGGCCGGTGCCCAGGGCCACGAAGCCGCGTGCGCCGAGCACGAAGGGGCGGACCGCGTCGGACCGGCCGGTGTCGGGGCGGAGTCTGGTCCTGGTTCTGGTTCTGGTGCTCATTGCTTCTCCTTGGTGTTCGCGTCGACGTCGGCCGGGGCCGGCGGGGGCTGCCAGGCGAGGACCTCGTCCAGGGCTCGGAGCGCGAGCTTCTGGGGGGTGACCCGAACCGCCAGGTTGCGGAGGGACGCGGCGAACGGGTGGGTGAGCTGGGCGAGTTCGCCGAGGCGGCGGGAGCGGCGGCTGATCCGGGTGGTGCGGCGGAGTCGGGCCGTCGTGTAGGCGGCGAGCGCGGCGCGCACGTCGTCGGAGTCGAGGAGGTGCGCGGCGACGACGGCGTCCTCGATGGCCTGGCACCCGCCTTGGCCCATGTTCGGCGTCATCGCGTGGGCGGCGTCGCCGAGCAGGGCCACCCGTCCGTCGTGGAACCGGGGCAGGGGGGCGGCCAGTTCGTAGAACTCGTGGTGGAGTACGGCGGCCGGGTCGATCCGGTCCAGCAGCGCGGGTATCGGGTCGTGCCACTC